>JANQGL010000135.1 GCA_028277325.1 Magnetospira sp. | reverse complement strand
TTTCCGCACCGCCGCCTCGGCGTCGGCCAGGGCCAGGTTGCGGCGCCGGATCTCGGTGCGCCGGGCGTCGGCCTGCTCGGCCGGCACCAAGCCGCGCCCCAGGGCCCGGTCGACCTCCGCCAACTGGTCCTTGAACACCGCGAGATCGTAATCGTTGCGCCCGACCTCGGTCGCTCGGCGGCGCAGCAGGGGCGTCAGCACGAGAACCAGGACGGCGACGGTCAGCGCGCCGATGGGGATCCACAAGCCGATCACGAGTCCGGGTCCTCCAGCAGGCGCGCCAGGCGCGCCCGTTCCCTGTCGTTAAGCGGCGGCGGGCCGTCGGCCTCCCCCGCCCCGCGCCGGTAGAACAGGGCCAGGCCGGTCAGGCCGATCAGCAGCAGCGCCCCGGGCCCGGCCCACAGCAGGAGGGTTTCGGCCTTGAACGGCGGCGTCAGCAGCACGTAGTCGCCGTAGCGCGAGACCACGTAGTCGACCACCTCCCGGTCGCTGTCGCCGTCCTTCAGGCGATCGCGCACCAGGACCCGCAGATCGCCGGCCAGTTCGGCGTTCGAATCCTCGATCGACTCGTTCTGGCAGACCAGGCAGCGCAGCTCGCGGCCGATCTCCTGGGCCCGCTTCTCCAGCGCCGGGTCGTCGAGCATTTCCGACGGGTCGACGGCCCCGGCCGGGGTGGCGAGGAGGGTGGCGGCGAGCAGGGCGGCCGCGGTGCCGGCGGGTTTCCAGGCGCTTCGAAGCCACCGTTCCCTTCGGATCGCGTCGCCCTTCGAGGCCCGCTGCGCGGGCGCCTCGGGACGAGGCGGATACTCCTTTTTTTTCAACCTCATCCTGAGGTGCGAGCGAAGTGAGCCTCGAAGGGCGGCGCCGTCGCCTGTCCGGCGGATCGTCGTCATGATTGCTTCAGCTTCTCGATCAGCGGTTTGATGGTCTCGGTCCAGACCTCGGGGGTGAGCGGGCCGATGTGCTTGTAGCGGATGATGCCCTGCCGGTCGACGATGAAGCTCTCCGGCGCCCCGGTGACCCCGAACGCGATCGCCGCCTTGGAGTCCGGGTCGTCGCCGACCAGGGTGTAGGGATCGCCGTGGCGGGCCAGCCAGGCCGGACCGGCGGTGCGGTCCTTCTCCCGCCAGTCGATGCCGAAGATCGGCACCTCCCGGTTGGCCTTGATGCGGACCAGGAACCCGTGCTCGGCCCGGCAGGCGATGCACCAGGAGCCGAACACGTTGACCAGGCTCACCTGTCCCAGCAGGTCGGCCGAGGAGAAGCCGCGCTGCCGTCCCTCGATCGGCGGCAGGTCGAACGGCGGCACCGCCTGATTGATCAGCACCGAGTCGATGCGGTGCGGATCCTTGCCGAGCTGCGACCAGAACAGGCCGCCGAGCACCAGGACGACGATCAGCGGCACCAGGTAGATCCAGCGTTGCACGTTGGGGGTCCTCCGTCCCTATTCGGCCGGCCGGGCGGCGCCGCGCAGCCGGCTGCGTTTCGGGGCGCCGATCCGGAACCGGCGGTCGGTGAGGCTCAGGGCGCCACCGACCACCATCACCAGGCAGCCGGTCCACATCCACGGCACCAGCGGGTTCCAGAACAGGCGCACCACGTAGCCGTCGCCCTGCGGATCGCCGATCACCGCGTAGAGGTCGCCGCTGATCATGCTGTGGATCGCCGCCTCGCTGGTCGGCCGGCCCTCGACCGTGTAGACCCGCTTCTCCGGCGACAGCACCGCCACGACGTCGTCGCCGCGGCGCGCCGTGAAGATGCCCCGGGTCGCGGCGTAGTTGGGGCCCGGTTCGTCGCGCACCGCGTCCAGGGTCAGGTCGAAACCGCCGATGCGGGCCGTCTCGCCGGGCTGCATGGTGAGCACCTTCTCCTGCTTCCACAGGCCGGCCCCGGTCATCCCGGCGATGGCGATGGCGAGGCCCAGATGGGCCAGGGTCATGCCCCAGGCGCCGCGCGGCATGCGCGCCATGCGGTGCGGGTCGAGGCGGCTGCGGCCCGCGAATTCGACCAGGGTGCCGCCGGCCAGCCACACCGCGAGCCCGATGCCGACCATCGACATCAGCCGCGTCTCGCCGACCAGGGCGCCGGTCACCGCCAGCGCGCCCAGGGTGACCGCGGCGACGAACCACAGACGACGCAGGGCCGGGCCGAGATCGGCCCGTTTCCAGGACATCAGGGGGCCGATCCCCATCGCCACCACCATCGGCACCATCAGCGGCACGAACACCATGTTGAAGAACGGCGGCCCCACCGAGGCCTTGTATTCGAAGGCCTGGGCGATCAGCGGGAACAGGGTGCCGAGCAGCACGGCGGCCGCCGCCACCGCCATCAGCAGGTTGTTGAACAGCAGGCTGCCCTCGCGGGAGATCGGCTGGAACAGGCCGCCCGACTTCATGGTCGGGCCGCGCCAGGCGAACAGGGCCAGCGAGCCGGCCACGGTGAGCAGCAGCAGGCCGAGGATGAACACGCCGCGCGCCGGGTCGGTGGCGAAGGCATGCACCGACGACAGCACCCCGGACCGCACCAGGAAGGTGCCGAGCAGGCTGAGGCCGAAGGTGACGATGGCCAGGAACACGGTCCAGGCCTTGAGGCTGTCGCGTTTCTCCACCACCAGCGCCGAATGCAGCAGCGCGGTGCCGGCCAGCCAGGGCATGAACGAGGCGTTCTCCACCGGGTCCCAGTACCACCAGCCGCCCCAGCCCAGCTCGTAATAGGCCCACCAGGAGCCGAGCGCGATGCCGATGGTCAGGAAGATCCAGGCGGCCAGGGTCCAGGGACGCACCCAGCGCGCCCAGGCGGCGTCCACCCGGCCCTCGATCAGGGCCGCGATGGCGAACGAGAAGGCCATCGAGAAGCCGACGTAGCCCAGGTACAGGAACGGCGGATGGAAGGCGAGTCCGGGGTCCTGAAGCAGCGGGTTGAGGCCGCGCCCGTTGATCGGCACCATCTCGGCCGGGATCCGCTCGAAGGGGTTCGAGGTGAACAGGATGAACAGCAGAAAGCCGACCGCGACCATCGCCTGCACCGACAGCGCGCGCGCCTTCAGCCCCGGCGGCAGGTTGCGCCCGAACAGGGCCACCGCGCCGCCGAACAGGGCGAGGATCAGCACCCACAGCAGCATCGAGCCCTCATGGTTGCCCCACACCCCGGACACCTTGTAGAGCATCGGCTTGTCGGTGTGCGAGTTGGCGGCCACGTTGAGGACCGAGAAATCGGACACCACGTAGGCGTGGGTCAGGGCGGCGAAGGAAACCGCGATCAGCAGCAGTTGCCCGAGCGCCGCCGGGCCGGCGAAGGCGGTCCACAGCGGGTTGCCGCGCGCCGCCCCGACCATCGGCACCACCGCCTGGGCGACGGTGACCGAAAGCGCCAGGATGAGCGCGAAATGACCGATTTCGGTGATCATGGCAGGCGCCTCCGGATGGTCGGCGGGATCAGTCGGCGGCCACCGCCGGCGGTCCCTGATGGGTCATGGCGCCCCGGATGTCGTCCCATTTGCCGCTTTCCTTGAGGGCCTCGGCGACCTCGGGCGGCATGTAGGTCTCGTCGTGCTTGGCCAGCACCTCGTCGGCCTGGAACACCCCGGCCACCAGCCGGCCCTCGGTGACCACGCCCTGGCCCTCGCGGAACAGGTCGGGCAGGATGCCCTCGTAGACCACCGGAACGCTGTGCACCAGGTCGGTGACCTTGAAGCGGATGACGGCGGAGCCCTCGGCCCGCGCCACGCTGCCCTCCTCGACCAGGCCGCCGAGGCGCAGCCGGCGGTCCGGCGGCAGCGGCTTCTCGGTCATTTGCGTGGGGCTGTAGAAGAACACGATGCTGTCCTCGAACGCGGTCAGGATCAGTGCCGTCGCGGTGCCCAGCGCCAGCAGGCCGATGGCGACGAAGGTCAGGCGCTTGTGCTTACGCTTCACCGTTGGACTCCCGTTCCGAAGGCAGGTCGCGGCGCAGCCCGTCGAGCGCCGTTTGCTCGCCGCGCAAGGCGCGCAGGCCATGGACCAGCACGCCGACCAGAACCGCCAGGGCGATCCCGTAGACCGGCCAGACGTAGGACGCGTATCCCCCCATGTCGAGCCATTCGCCGAGCGATGCGGTTTCCATGCGCCGGGTCCTCAGGCGGTGCCGTGGACCTGCCGCAGGCGCAGCGCGCGCACCTTGCCGGCGGTGATCTCGGCCCGCATTTTCACCAACAGGACATATATGTAGTAGGCCTTGAAGGCGAGCGCCATCAGCAGCAGCGGCACCAGCATCGAGCCGTCGATCGACGGGCCGCCCATCTTCACCACGCTGGCCGGCTGGTGCAGGGTGTTCCACCAGTCGACCGAGAACTTGATGATCGGCACGTTGATGACGCCGACCAGGGCCAGCACGGCGCCCGCCTTGAGGCCGCGCGCCGGGTCGTCGAAGGCGTGGATCAGGGCGATGTAGCCCAGGTACAGGAACAGCAGCACCAGCTCGGCGGTCAGGCGGGCGTCCCACACCCACCAGGCGCCCCACATCGGCTTGCCCCAGAAGGCGCCGCTGATCAGGGTGATGACGGTGAAGGCGGCGCCCACCGGCGCCGAGGCCTTGGCCGCCACGTCGGCCACCGGATGCTTCCAGATCACCCCGACCCCGGCCGAGACGGCCATCACCACGTAGCAGAACAGCGACATCCAGGCGGCCGGCACGTGCACGTACATGATGCGCACCGTCTCGCCCTGCTGGTAGTCGGGCGGCGAATCGACGAGCGCGAACCACAGACCGGCCGCGGTCAGCAGGACGGCGAGGCCGGCCGACCACGGGGTGAGCACCCGGGCCAGCCTCATGAAACGGTTGGGATTGGCGTATCTGAGCATCGTTGCCGGTTGTCCGCGATGGGGTCCCTCGCTGTCCTCTTACCCGGTTTGCGACCCGGGCGCCAGTCCGCAGGCGGCGCACGGTATGGCCGACCTGTGGCGAAAAAAGGGCGGCCTATTCCAACGCCTGGCGCAGCGCGGCGGCGGCCGCGAAAGGGGCCAGGGGCAGCGCCACCACCAGCATGCCGGCCAGGATCAAGAGATGGGTGTTGGCCGGGAAGCCGCCGATCACCGCGTCCACCGCGCCGACCCCGAAGATCAGCACCGGGATGTAGAGCGGCAGCACCAGCAGCGACAACAGCACCCCGCCGCGCCGCGCGCCGAGGATCAGCGCCGCACCGATGGCGCCGATCAGGCTGAGCGTCGGGGTGCCGAGCAGCAGGGCGGCGACCAGCACCCAGAAACCGTCCGGATGCAAATTGAGCAGGATCGCCAGCAGCGGCGTGGCGATGAGCAGCGGCAGCCCGGTGGTCAGCCAGTGGGCGACGATCTTGGCCATCGCCACGAACTCCAGCGGCAGCGGCGCGGTGGCCAGCAACTCCAGCGCCCCGTCCTCGTAATCGGTCAGGAACAGGCGTTCGAGGGACAGCATGGAGGCCAGCAGGGCGGCGACCCAGATCACCCCCGGCGCGATGCGGGCCAGGATGTTGGGCTCCGGGCCGACCCCGAACGGGAACAGGATGCAGGTCAGGACGAAGAACATCACCACCATCATCGAATCCGAGCCCTGGCGCAGGGCCAGACGCAGGTCGCGGCGGACGATGGCGAGAAAGCGGTTCACGCAGCTTCCTCCGCCCCGGCGCGGGGGGCCGGGGCGAGGCGGGCCGAGAACCGGGCCAGGTCGAGCATCGTCGGGTCGGCCAGGTCGATGTCCTGGTGGGTCGACACGACGACCATGCCGCCGGCCGCCCGGTGCGCCGCGATGGCTTCCCTCACCCGGCCGACCGAGGCCCTGTCCAGGGCCGTGGCCGGCTCGTCGAGCAGCCACAGCGGGGCCGGCGCGGCGAGGACGCGGGCCAGGTTGACGCGCCGCTTCTGGCCGGCCGACAGGAACCGCCCCGGCACGTCGCGCAGGTGGGCGAGGTCGAGCCGGTCGAGGGCCTCGGCCAGCCGTGCCCCGGCCGCCCCGGCCGGGCCGTGCAGGCGGGCCCAGAACGACAGGTTCTCGGCCACCGTGAGGACCGGCTTCACGCAGTCGTGGTGGCCCACGTAGTGCAGGCGGGCGTGGTGCTCGTCCGGCTCCTCGGCCACCGGCTGGCCGTCCCAGGAGAGCGTCCCGGCGGCCGGCGCCAGAAGCCCGGCCAGCATCCGCAGCAGGCTCGACTTGCCGGACCCGTTGGGGCCGACCAGGACCAGCGCGCCGCCGTCCGGGACCGTGAAATCGAGACCGCGGAAGACCAGGGTCTCGCCGCGCAGGCAGGTCAGGCCGTCGCCGGAAAAGGTCGCCATGGGCCCTCCGAAGGGAACGTGGCGACAGCTATAGCAAACGCCCGCCGCGCGTCCCACCCGAAAAGCCACAGCCAAACGTGCGGTTCGGCTGCTATCCGGATCGGATCAACCAATCAGAGAGCGAAAACGTGGGCTTCGACGGCGCCACCGTCAACGGGACCGAGAACGCCTGGCGTCACCTGAGAAACGGTATTCGCGGAATCCATGTGTGGGTGTCACTTGGTTACGTGGAGCGTCACGCCAATAATTTCGGATAAAGCCTCAATCGTCGCGAGAACCCCGAGAAGACGCTTTGGGGGGTTTTTCCTATCTTCGACAACTCGGACGCTTGCAGGCTTCGTCCAGGCGGTCGGAGTTAACCGGCGATCTAGATAAAAATTCATTTCCCTATAGGTTCAATATATAAATTCCGGTCTTCGACCGAATTTTTCATTTAGATCTATAATTTAACCTCATGTTCCTTGGTGAAATTTTCGATCTTTCTTTCTTTAAAATCCCGCTTGAGCGTAGTGTTTATTTGTCCTGTTCTCCAAGTATACCAATCAAGATGTCGAGTTTTTCGCTTAACTCACCCATTTTTTGCTGATTTTTCTGCGCCAAAGCCTTTGCGTCCTGAGCTTGCTGAACAACCACCGAGGAAACCTGGACCCCCCCGTCGAATCTGTCTCCGCCGAACGCCAAGAGAGCGACAATCAGACCAAGTATGGTTAAGGCGGTAATTGCAGAGGTGCCGATCAAAGATGCCACTGAGGGTTGACCACTCAATGTGTGTTCTATATTGCCCAGCTTTCCTACGACCTCCGCAAATCGGGCGTCATTTTGAGCACGGACGGTGTCTATTTTTGCATCTATGTATTTATCTGCATCCATGTTACCGCCTCCACCATTTCCGTCGCCGAAAGAAACCCTCTTCTTCTCGTCAATATTTGGGCCACGCTGACTCTCGCTTAAACTCAGCGGCTTGCGACTCACCATGTCTATGACGCTGTCATAGTCACCCATCTTCGCCGCCCTCGTCGGTATCTGTCTTAAGGACTCCTAGGGCCACCAAATTGTAATAATCCGTAAATCCGCAATTTGTACAAACAATCATGGCCTGCGGATAGGCCGTCTCTCCAATAACAACGCCACCGCGCCACACTATTGAGGAAACAATATCTGGAGCAATCGTCATGCGCTGTTGACCGCAACGCTTGCACGTTCCGCTGTCTCTCACTCCTACCTTTTTTATGGAATCGACAAGACGCTGTTTCCAGTCTTCTGGAATAGGCCCGGACGAGCGATCGGTTTCATCGGGGTTTGGATCTTCGTCTGCCATGGCGACCTCCCCCCCGTAAGGTGAGGCTATGTTCGGCTCTCGTCAACATCGCGTGTTACTTATGCTCGGGGGATAGGTCCCGGTCCTCAAGACGGCGTCGGGCCTCGTCGAGCGCCGCCGGGTCCGCCTCGGCCGGCGGCGCGGCGTGGGCTCGCCGCCGGGCGCCCTACAGCAACCCCATCTGCCGCAAGCTGGCGTGTCCGTTGCGCCCGATCACCACGTGGTCGTGCAGCACGATCCCGAGCAGTTGAGCCGCCCGGTGGATGTCGTTGGTCATCTCGATGTCGCCGCGCGACGGCATCGGGTCCCCCGACGGGTGGTTGTGGGCCAGGATCAGCGCGGTGGCGCCCAGGTCCAGGGCCCGCTTGATCACCTCGCGCGGATAGGCCGGGGTGTGGTCCACGGTGCCGCGCTGCTGCACCTCGTCGGCGATCAGCTCGTTGCGCCGGTTGAGGAACAGCACCCGGAACGATTCCTTGTCCTCGTGGGCCATCGCCGCCGTCAGGTAGCCGGTCAGGGCGTCCCACGACGACAGCACCGGGCGCGCCGTCGCCTCCGCCTTGCCGAGCCGCAACGCCGCGTCGCGCACCGCGCGCAGCAGCACCGCGGCCGGCTGGCTCATCCGGTCGAACTCGCCCAGCCGCTCCGGGTCGGCCGCCAGCTCCCCGCCGAGGCCGCCGAAGCGGGCCAGCAGCTCCTTGGCCAGCGGCTTGGTGTCGACCCGCGGGATCGCGAAGAACAGCAGCAGTTCGAGGAGTTCGTAGTCGGGCAGGCTGCCCGGCTCGGCGGCCAGGAAGCGTTCGCGCAGGCGCCGCCGGTGGCCGTGGTAGTGCGGCCTGTCGGGCCTGTTGTGACCG
>JANQGL010000489.1 GCA_028277325.1 Magnetospira sp. | reverse complement strand
AGTTTCCAGACCTCCTCCATCTCGCGGGTGGTCAGGCCGATTCCGCCGCTGGTCCAATCGGCGGGACGGATTCCGGTTTCGGCCCAGATCATCGCCTCGGGCTGCCCGTGGATCAGCACCGGACCGCCGGCGTCGACGCCGCGCGCCCGCGCCACCGCGCGGTCGGCACGGTGCGGATAGGACAGCCGCAGGGCCAGCATGTAGGTGTCATGGGTCTCGTGGGCGACCACCAGGTAGTTGCCTTCCGGGGTGCGGCCGTCGCCGGCCGTCCGCTTGTGGCCCAAGGGGTCGGGACCAAGGGCGATCCGGAAGGCGCGGATCGTGTTGGCGCCCCATTTCAGGCGCAGGACGCGCGCCGACTTGTCGATCTCGACCAGGGTGGCCAGCATCTCCTGGGCCGGCGCCGGGGCGCCGCCGGTCAGCAGCAGGGCGACGAGGCACAGCGCCCGGGCGCGACGCCGGATCATGGCCCGACTCCTCGCGTGTTCATTCGGTAGACGGCGCTCGGGGTCGCCGGATGGCCCGACGCATCGACCGCCGGCCGGTCCCGCACGGTCAGCCGGCGGGACGGGGCGGGCGCGGCGCCGGGGGTCGGGACCGGCTCCAGGCCGCAGGAAAAGTGCGCCCCGGACACCAGCAGCAGCGGACAGCCCTCATAGACATGGCCGACGAAACGGGCCCGCCCGCCGCCGTCCCGGCAGGCCGCTTCGGCGAGGGCGCGCACCTCCCCGGGCGAGGTGGACTGGCTGTTGTAGCAAACGGTCACGCCGTCCGTGACGTCGAGCGGCCGGTTGAATCGGTCGTCGCCCCGGTCGAACTCGTTCTCGCGGTAGACATAGGGCGGCGGCGCGGCGCAGGCGGCCGGCAGGATCAGGCACAGGGCCAGGACGGCGCGGCGACCGGACGGCGGCAATGGCAACGGCAACGGAACGGTCATCGGATCGGGCGAGCTTCATGTGGCGGCCGGCACCGGGCGAGGATAGCCGGGGCCGCGCGGCCTGAAAAGCGGCGAATGCGTCGCCGCGATCAGCCGCCCTCCCAGCGCCGGAACAGGTCGTGGTCGATGTCGAACTGGTCGAGCGCCTTGCCGACGCTTTGCCGCACGATGTCGCGCAGGCTGTCCGGGCGATGGTAGAAGGCGGGGATCGGCGGCAGGACGGTGGCGCCCAGCCCGGCGACCCTGGCCATCATTTCCAAATGGCCCTGGTGCAGCGGCGTCTCGCGCACCATCAGGACCAGCCGCCGGCGTTCCTTGAGGCACACGTCGGCCGCCCGCACCACCAGGTTGTCGTTGAACGAATGGGCGATCCCGGACAGCGTCTTGATCGAGCAGGGGACGACCAGCATGCCGCGGGTCCGGAACGAGCCGCTGGAGATCGGCGCCGCCAGATCGCCGGCCTCGTGCACCGCCGTCGCCAGATCGTGAAGCTCCTCCGGCCGGGTGTCGGTCTCCAGCTCCAGGGTGCGCAGGGCGGCCCGGCTGACCACCAGGTGCACCGGCACCCGGGCGGTCTGCAGGGCGCGCAGGGTCTCCACCGCGTAGATCGCGCCCGAGGCGCCGCTGACCCCGACCACGAGGGGCCCCGCCGGAGACGGGACGGTCATTCCCCGCCCCGTCCGGACAGCAGGGCGGACACCCCCTGCACCGGAATCCGCACCCAGTCCGGCCGGTTGGCCGCCTCGTAACAGATTTCGTAAAGCGCCTTCTCCAGCACGAAGAGATTGAGCAGCCGCCTGAAGGCGCGCCGGTTGCCGGGCACCGACGGACAGTGGGTGGTCGTTTCGCGGTAGCCCTCCAGGAACGAGTCCGCGTTGCGGCGCTCCCATTCGGCGGCCCAGGCGCGTTCGGTCTGGATCGTTTCCGGGGCCAGGATGGTGCGGTCGAACAGCGACGCCCAGGCGGCGTAGTTGAACGACCGCAGCATGCCGGCGACGTCGCGCAGCGGCGAGCCCTTGGTCCGCCGCTCGGTGAGGCTGCGCGCCGGCTCGCCTTCGAAGTCGAGGATGAAGAAATCGTCCTGCATCACGACCACCTGACCCAGGTGCAGGTCGCCGTGATAGCGCGCCTTGCGGACCCGCATGTCCTTCAGGGTGGTCGAGAAGATCATGCTGTCCACCTGCGACCAGTTGGCCAGCAGACTGTCCACCTGGCGGCCCACGTCGTCGGACAGGGTGCCGCGCACCGCGTTGAGCGCGGTGCGGGCCGCCGTCGACTGTTCGTAGACGGCGGTCTTCCAGGCCGCCACGTCGTCCGGCGTGGCGTCCTCGACGCCGAACGCCGGGTCGTCGGTCTCGGTGCACAGGGCGCAGTGCAGTTCGCCGATCCGCCGGCCCAGGGTGTGCGTCATGTCCAGGTACATGCGCTGGCCCTCGATCAGGTCGAAGACGTCGGTTTCCGGGTTCTCTTCCTCGGCGACGAAGGCGCGGCCCTCCAGGTAGCGGGTCAGGTTGGACAGGGTGAAGGTCCAGCAGTCCCCCATGTTGGGGACCAGGCGCTGCAGCACGCCGAGCGCGGTCGGGGTGCCGTCCGGGGAAATCATCTCGATCGCCCCGAGCAGCTGCGGGACGCGGTCGAATTGCGCCACCTGGCTGAGGAAGCGGCCTATCTCGATCTCCGGGTGGATGCCGGAATCCAGCCGCCGGAAGGCCTTGAAGATCATCTGGTCGCCGGCCAGCATGGAGGTGTTGGACTGCTCGCGACCGAGCTTCTGGATGTTGGTGTCGTTGGCCGGGTCGATGGCGTCCAGGTGCGGCGTTTTCCAGAACATGATCATGCCGCCGGCCGCGGTCGGGAGTTTCGTTTCCTCCCGAATGGCGCGGATGACGCGGCCGGTGAAGCGGTCGCCGGACATCGCGTCGTGCAGCAGGCCGATGCGGTTGAAGCGGCGCGCCCGGCCGAGCGCGTGCGGCTGCAGGTTGGGCGGAAAGGGTTCCCCGACCCGCCCCTCCCAGATGATGCCGAGAGGCAGCAGGTAGCCCTGCAAGGTGCCGTCGTCCATGGTCACCTGGGTGACGGTGACCAGGAAGCCGACATCGTCGTCACTCAGTTCGGCATGGTCCGAGACATAGGCCGAGCGGATCGTCCGGTCCTTGGCCGCGAACCAGCGCTGCTTGGGCAGGAATTCGGGCAGGATCCGGTTGTGCAGGGTGTCGCTGACCCGCTCGTTGCGTAGGTCCTGCCAGCCATGCGACAGGACCAGGGTTTCCAGGTCGGGCATCGGGGTCACATAGGGTTCGTGCCAGGTCGGGGGCTCGGCGTCGGCCGCCAACAGGAACCAGTAGAAGCCATAGCCCGGCAGGGTGACGAAATAGGGCAACTCGCCGATCGGCGGGAAGGTGCTGCGGCCCAGCAGTTCGATCGGCACCCGGCCGTTGAATCGGGACAGGTCCAGTTCCGCCGCCTGCGGGGCCGGCGACAGGTTGGCGACGCAGAGGATCACCTCGCGGCTCTCCGGGTCCTCGCGCAGATAGGCGAAGATCTTCCGGTTGCCGGGATAGAGGAAGGTCAGCCTGCCGCGCCCGAACACCTGGTGCGCCTTGCGCGCCGCGATCAGGCGCCGCATCCAGTTGAGCAACGACGACGGGGCGCGGCTCTGCGCCTCCACGTTGACCGCCTGGTAGCCGTAGACCGGGTCCATGATCGGCGGCAGGAACAGGGACTGCGGGTCGGCGCGCGAGAATCCGGCGTTGCGGTCCGGCGACCACTGCATGGGCGTGCGCACCCCGTTGCGGTCGCCGAGGAAGATGTTGTCGCCCATGCCGATCTCGTCGCCGTAATAGATGATCGGCGTGCCCGGCATGGACATCAGGAGACTGTTGAGGAGCTCGATCTTGCGCCGGTCGTTGTCGAGCAGCGGCGCCAGGCG
>JANQGL010000474.1 GCA_028277325.1 Magnetospira sp. | reverse complement strand
GACCTGGGACACGATGTTGTAGGCCCAGTCGCCGGACAGGCCCAGCATCTCGCCCATGCTGCCCATGGTGCCGACCAGGCGCCGGACGGACGGATTCTCGGAGGCCTTCATTTCATCGACGTTGCCGCTGGTGATGCCCATTTCCTCGGCGTTGACCTGCGCGAACAGGGTCCACTTGACGATGTTGAACCACTGGTCGTCCCCCTGCCGGACCACCGGTCCCAGCGGCTCCTTGGAGATCACCTCCGGCAGCACCACGGCGCTTTGCGGATCGGTCATCTTGGAGCGCAGTCCGTAGAGCTGCGACTGGTCGGAGGTCAGGATGTCGCAGCGCCCGGCCTCGAAACCCTGGACCGTCTGGTCGGAGGTGTCGAACACCACCGGCGAATAGGACATCCCGTTGAGCCGGAAATAGTCGGCCAGGTTCAGTTCGGTGGTGGTGCCGGCCTGGATGCACACCGAGGCGCCGTCCAGTTCGAGGGCGCTGCTGACGCCGAGTTCCGTCTTCACCAGGAAGCCCTGGCCGTCGTAGTAGTTCACGCCGGCGAAGTTGAGGCCCAGCGAGGTGTCGCGGGTGTGGGTCCAGGTGGTGTTGCGCGACAGCATGTCGATCTCGCCCGATTGCAGGGCGGTGAAGCGCTCCTTGGCGGTCAACGGCACGAACTTCACCTTGGTGGCGTCGCCGAGCACGGCGGCGGCGACGGCACGGCAGGTGTCGACGTCGATTCCGGTCCAGTTGCCTTGGTCATCGGGCAGCGAAAAGCCCGGCAGGCCGGTGGACACCCCGCAAACCAACTCGCCGCGCGCCATCACGGCGTCCAGAGTTCCTGCGGCCTGCGCGGTGCCGGTGGCGAGAAGGGCGACGGCGCCCGCGGCGGCGAAGCCTTTAAGGGCATTGTGCATGGGTCATCCTCCCAGGTTTGAGTACGATCGGTCAAGTACAGCCGATCGGGTGGACCCCGACCACACGGAGTCGCAGGAACAAATTATGACGGGTTCGTGACGGGATGCAAACAGAAGGCACATCGGTTCGGTGTTAATCCGGCGGGTCAATCCGAAGAATTGATCAACCGTCAGGAATCCGCAGCCTGTGCATTTGTGCATTATTTCAGCATTACCCGAGTCGCATCTCGATACCACCGGATAATGCCCTAGGTTTGGGCGGCATCGCAAGCCGTCTCGGCGCCCGATGAAAGGGGCTGGTCATTAAAGCGGCAGCCGCAGGCGCACCCGGAGGCCGCCATGCGGAGAGTCCAGCAACTGAAGGTCGCCGCCGTGCGCCCGCACCACATCCAGGGCGATGGTCAGGCCGAGGCCCACACCGCCGGTATCGGGATTGCGCGACCGGTCGATGCGCGCGAACGGTTTCAGGACCTCCTCGCGCCGGTCGGCCGGGATGCCCGGCCCGTCGTCGTCGACCAGGATCTCCAGCGACCGGCCGCGCCGTCCGGCCCGCACGAAGACGTTCTTGCCGTAGCGACCGGCATTGACGATCAGGTTGGCGATGCAGCGCCGGAACGCATGCGGGCGCAGGGGCAGCGCGACGTCCTCCTCCAGGTGCAGGTCGACGGCGGTGCCGTTGCGCCGCATCCGCGCCACCACGTCGCGCAGCAAGACCCCCAGGTCGGTGGTCTCCGGGGTTTCGTGGCCCTCGCCGCGCGCGAACGCCAGGTAGCCTTCGAGCATGTGCTCCATTTCGGTGACGTCGTCCTCCAGCTCGCGGATTCCCTCGCCGTCGCCCAGCATGGCCAGTTGCAGGCGCATCCGGGTCAGCGGCGTGCGCAGGTCGTGCGAGACCCCGGCCAGCATGTCGGTGCGCTGCACGATCTGGCGTTTCAGGCGGTCGCGCATGAGGATGAAGGCGGCCGCCGCCTGCCGCACCTCGCGCGCCCCCTCGGGCTTGAACCGCGCCACGTCGCGCCCCTTGCCGAAGGCGTCGGCGGCGTAGGCGAGGCGGCGGATCGGCCGCACCTGGTTGCGCATGAAGATCACCGCCACCCCGAACAGCAGCAGCGACAGGCCGATCGACCACAGGATGAACACGTAGGCGGTGGAGCTGAACAGCCGCTTGCGCGGCGCCACCACCCGCAGCACCGCGTCGGGAAGCTGAACGTTGATGATCACATGACGATCGAGACTGTGGGAGTCGATGGTCGCCGGCCGCTGCACGTATTCGCGCAGGGCGCGGCGCAGGGTGCGCTTGAGGATGCTCTCGATCGGCGGCGGCGGCGCGTTGGCCAGGATCTCGCCCTGCAGGATGCTGATTTCGAGCCGCATGTGGTCCTGCGCCACGATCAGGATGTCGGGCCAGTCGTCCGGGTCCTCGGTCATGTCCATGAGACGGATCACCGTCGCGATGTCGCCGGCCACCCCGCGCGCCAGGTTCAGCGAGACCTTTTCCCAGTGGGCATCGAAGAAGATGATCGCCGACACCGTCTGCACCAGCACCACCGGCGTCACGATGATCATCAACGACCGGCCGAGCAGGCTGCGCGGCAGGTATCGCTTGATGCCGATCATCCGTCGGGCCTGAGCACGTACCCCTGGCCGCGCACGGTCTGCAGGTAGCGCGGCACCCGCGGGTCGGGTTCGATCTTGCGGCGCAGGCGGGTGACCTGCACGTCGACGCTCCGCTCGCCGCCCCCGGCCCCGGTCAGCCGGGTCAGGTCCTCGCGGCTGAGCACCGACCCGGCGTGCTCGGCCAGGATGCGCAGCAGCATGGATTCGAACGAGGTCAGGCGGATCGGCCGGCCGTCGCGGTCGAGCAGTTCCTCGCGTTCGATGTCGAACCGGCAGCCGCCGAGGGCGATCGGCGGCGTCGCCGCGGCGGCGTCGCGCGGTGCCGCGCGCCGCAGGATGCTGCGGATGCGCAGCAGCAACTCGCGCGGCTCGAAGGGCTTCGACAGATAGTCGTCGGCCCCCGCCTCCAGGCCGGCGATGCGGTCCTCCGGCTCGCTCATCGCGGTCAGCAGCAGCACCGGCACGTCGCTGTCGCGCCGCAGGCTGGCCACCAGGTCGATGCCGTTCTCGCCCGGCATCATCACGTCGAGCACCATCAGGTCGAACGCCAGCACGCCCAGGCGCCGCCGCGCGTCCTCGGCGTCGACCGCCGTGGTGACCAGGAAGCCGCGTTCGGTCAGATAGCGTTTCAGCAGGTCGCGCAGCCGGGTGTCGTCGTCGACCACCAGGATATGGGGGGCATCCTCGTCCATGCACGGACTATAGCCGATGTGCCGGCGGGCTGCCTATTCCATCGCGCGGTCGACGCGCGGCCGGTCGTCCGGCCCGATCAACTGGCGCAGCACGCGGCGGAATCCGCGCGCCGCGTCGGGTCCGGCCGCGTCACAGGCGCGCTGGATGCGGGCGCATTGCACGGCGGCGATGCGGGTCTCCAGGGCGGCGCCGCGCGGGGTCAGGAACAGGCGGCGCTGGCGGCGGTCGGCGGCGCCGGTTTCCTGGCGCACGTAGCCCTCGCGCAGCAGACGGCCGAGCACCCGGGCCAGGCTCTGCTTGGTGACCTTGAGGATGTCCAGAAGCTCGCCCACCGGCAGCCCCGGATGCGCGCCGACGAAATACAGCACCCGGTGGTGGGCCCGTCCCAGCCCGTCGCGGGCCAGCAGGGCGTCGGCCTCGCCGGTGAAATCCCGGTAGGCGTAGAACAGCAGTTCCATGGCCCGGCGCAGTTCCGGTTCGTCGCGCGGCGGGGCGGCTCCCGGGGTGTCCATGGCACAAGGCTCCGATGCGGAAAATTTATGTCAGCGTCATTGACATATTATGCGGCGGGTGATACCCCATGCAACATCATTTCGAAAGCCACCTCATCATCGGGCGATTGTTTCATGGCGGATTTGATTCCCTTCGACGACCGTGACGGCCGGATCTGGTACAACGGCACCCTCATCCCCTGGCCCGACTGCCGCCCCCACGTGCTCAGCCACGGTCTGCACTACGCCTCCTGCGTGTTCGAGGGCGAACGGTCCTACGGCGGCCGGATCTACAAGCTGCACGAGCACAGCGAACGCCTGATCGAGTCGGGGCGCCTGCTGGGGTTCGAGATCCCCTACACGGCCGACGAGATCGACGCCGCCTGCGTCGAGACCTGCCGGGCCAACGGGATCGTCGACGGCTACGTGCGTCCGGTCGCCTGGCGCGGCAGCGAGATGATGGCGGTGTCGGCCCAGCACACGAAGATCCACGTCGCCATCGCCACCTGGCCCTGGCCGTCCTATTTCTCGCCGGACCTGCGCAGGAAGGGGATCAGCCTGCGCACCTCGGACTGGCGGCGCCCGGCCCCGGACACCGCGCCCACCCGGTCGAAGGCGGCCGGCCTCTACATGATCTGCACCCTGTCCAAGCACGCGGCGGAGGCCGAAGGGTTCGCCGACGCCCTGATGCTGGATCACCGGGGCCAGGTGGCCGAGGCGACCGGGGCCAACATCTTCTTCGTGATGGGCGACGGCCGGCTGCACACCCCGACCCCGGACTGCTTCCTGGACGGCATCACGCGGCGCACGGTGATCGCCCTGGCCCGCGGGATGGGGATCGAGGTGGTGGAGCGCCCGATCCTGCCCGACGAACTGGCCGCCGCGACCGAGGCGTTCCTGACCGGCACCGCCGCCGAGGTGACCCCGGTGGGGCGGATCGACGGCCACCGATACACCCCCGGGGCGATCACCCAGGCCCTGATCGACGCCTACGAGGCGGAGGTGGGAAAGGCCTGAGCGGCCCGCCGCCGAGGCGCCTGGGATGAGTGTCGACAGGCCCTGCAGCGGGTCGCGTTGAATCGGAGCCATCGCGGGGCTCCGATCAAAAGGCGGATCGAAAAACCGTCATGCCCGCGTCCTTCGACGGGCTGCCCGTTTGGCCCGTCGGGCCGCGAATCGAGCGCCTTCGTTCAACGGGCGCGCGGAGTCTGGCGTCCGGCGCCGGCCGGCGCCATATTCCGGGTGCCATGAACGACAATCTCGACATCACCCCGGAACTGCTCCTGCGCGCCTATGCGGCGGGGGTGTTTCCGATGGCCGAGACCCGCGATTCCGAGATCCTCTATTGGTTCGATCCGGAGGAGCGCGCGGTCCTGCCGCTCGACCGTTTCCACGTCCCGCGCTCGCTCCGCAGGGCGGTGCGGCGGCAGGTGTTCGAGGTGCGCTGCGATTCCGCCTTCGCCGAGGTGGTGACGGCCTGCGCGGCGCCGACCCCGGAGCGCCCGGAAAGCTGGATCAATCGGCGGATCTACCGCCTGGTCAACCAGTTGCACGGCATGGGGGCGGCACACAGCGTCGAGTGCTGGGCCGACGGACACCTGGTCGGCGGCCTTTACGGGCTGACCCTCGGCGGCGCGTTCTTCGGGGAGAGCATGTTCTCGCGGCGCACCGACGCCTCCAAGGTGGCCCTGGTCCATCTGGTGGCGCGCCTGCGGATGGGCGGCTACCGGCTGCTCGACGCCCAGTTCATGACCGACCACCTGCGCCGGTTCGGTGCCGAATCGATCCCCAAGGCGGAATAC
>JANQGL010000456.1 GCA_028277325.1 Magnetospira sp. | reverse complement strand
GCCATGGAAGGCCACCCGGTCCGGGTCGATCCCGCGATCGACGAAGGCGTTCCGCAACCGGGACACGCACTGGCGGTTGGCCAACGCCGCCTTCAAGATCACCCCGTCGACCCTCGACCTGTGGGCCCGGGTGCTCGACCGTGTGGCCGGATCGCGCCTCGTCCTGCGCTCGCCGCCGTTGGCCAACCGCCAGTGCGTGTCCCGGTTGCGGAACGCCTTCGTCGATCGCGGGATCGACCCGGACCGGGTGGCCTTCCATGGCCCGATGCCCAACCGGGACATGCTGGCCGCCTACGGGGAAATCGACGTGGCCCTCGACACCCGCCCCTACTCGGGCGGCCTGACCACCCTGGAGGCGCTGTGGATGGGGGTCCCGGTGGTCGCCTGGCCGGGCGACCGGATGGCGGCCCGCCATGCCGCCGCCCACCTGTGGACCCTCGGCCTCGACGACCTGGTGGCCGCCGACGCCGGGTCCTACGTGGAGATTGCCGCCGGCCTGGCCGCCGAGCCGGCCCGGCTGGCCGACCTGCGGGCCACCCTGCGGCCCCGCATGGCGGGCTCGCCGCTGACCGACGGCGCGGCCCAGGCTGGCGCCTTCGCGGCGCTGCTGGACGAGATGACCCGCCGCTTCGCGGGATAGAGGGTCAGCGCTTGGAGATCAGGCGGTCCAACAGGCGCACCACCTCCACCGAGGCCTTTTCCATCTCCTCGAACGCCGCCCGGGCGCCCGGCTCGTCGCCGGCCGCGAACAGGCGGGCCGCCTCCTTGCCCTTTTCGTGCACCCGGCGGTGCGGCGGTTCGATGGCGGCGAAATCGGACTCGCCGCGGTAGTCGCCGGCCACCTTGTCGTACCACTTGCCGAGCCGGCACGAACGATGGTCGGCCAACTCGGACTCGGTCAAGCCGGTGATCCCGGCCAGCATCTGGGCCAGCCGCTTCTTCCACAGGAAATGGTCCGATTTGGCGCGATAGAGCACGTATCGCTCGATGGCGAGCTTGTCCAGCATCGCGAACTGCCGGTCGATCGCTTGCTCCGATTCGGCCACCGCCGCGATCACGCTTTCGGAATGCCGGGTGTTGTCGTCGGCCAGCTCTCCGATGCCCTGGATGGCCGCGGCCACCCGGTCCATGGTTTCGATCTGAATTTCCTGCAGCCGCGACGCCTCCTGCATCCGCGATGCCGCTTCGGTCACCGTGGTGTCGATGCAGCCGACCGTCTCGCCGACCCGGTTGATCGCCTCCTGGCTGGCCTGGATGGTGGCTTCCGACTGCTCGACCCGCGATACCGCCTGGCCGACTCCGGACGACAGTTGGGCGATGCGCTGCCGGATATCCTCGGTCGCCGAGGCGGTCTGATTGGCCAGCGTCTTCACCTCGCCGGCCACCACCGCGAATCCCTTGCCGGCCTCGCCGGCCCGGGCCGCCTCGATGGTGGCATTCAGGGCCAGCAGATTGGTCTGTTTGGCGATCGCCTCGATGGTGGCGAGAATCTGGCCGATCGAATCGGAGGCCTCGCCCAACGCCCCGACGTCCTGAATCAGGCCGTGAACCCCCTTCACCATGGAGTCCATCGCGCCGATCGCCTCGCCGACCCCGCGCGTCACCCCGTCGGTGGTCTCGCGCATGTGATCGAGCGAGTCCAGTGTCGTGGCCCGCGCCGCCGCCAGTTCGTTGGCGATGCCGGACATATCGGCGACCTTCGATTCCAGGTCGCGCGACCGCTCGCTGATCAGGCGGGTATCCCCGGTGACGCGCGCCACCGAGGCCATTGCCTGGCTGGCATTCATCGACATGAGGGTGGTCTCGGACAACTGGTCCGTGGCCTGCCCGGCCAACCGCACGACGAGCCGCTCGAGCGCCTTGCCCAAGTCACCGCCGAACGCGGGTCGCGCGGTATAGTCGCCCGCGACCAGTTTTTCAATGAACTCAACCGCCGCCGAGGCCCCCCCTTCGGGAGGCAGGGGTTCGGCGTGGTGAACGCTTTCGAAAGGGGTCATTGACTGCATCCTGAACCAACTCTACTGATTTCGATACCTTAATAAACCAAAAGATAAAAAATGTCTACGCACGTCAATATTAGAAAATTCATAATAATCTTATAAAAGACTTATGGACCGGAGGGCTCCGTCCAAGACTTCCGCGTCAGCCGAACAGTCGCCCGCGAAGTTCGTCAAGTGTTGCCTCGACGACCACGCCCGGCCCGACGGACGACGGGTCGGGCGCCAGCAGGATGGCGCGCTGGCCGGCCCGCGTCGCCGCGGCCACGTTGTCCGCCTTGTCGTCCACGAACAGGATCTCGCCGGGCGACGTTCCGGCCGCCGCCGTCAGGGCCGCGAAGGCCGCCGGATCGGGCTTGCGAACCCCCAGGTCGCCGCTGATCAGGCAGGCGTCGAACCACCGGTCGAGGTCGAACCGGCGGCGCAGCTTGGCCGACCAGCGGCTCACGTCGTTGCTGAGCAGGATCAATTTGTCGACACGGGCGCGGGCCGTTTCGAGGAACCGCACGATCCCGGGCATCAGGCGGTACCCTTCCAGGCAGGCGTCCTCCCAGGCCGGATCGGCCCCCAGGCGGCGCCACAAATCGTCGGCCGGGATCCGGCCAAGGCTCGCCGCCTCGTAGAGCGCCCGCAGGTCGGCCGGATCGACGGCGCACCCGCGCGCGGCCAGGAACGGCCCCACCACCTCGCGGGTGATCGAGCGGGTGGCGAACACCACCCCCATGGCGTCCAGCGCCAGGACGCGTCGCCGGCTCATCCGGCGGCCCGGGCGCCGCCCGCGGCTCGAAGGCCGGCAACCTCCACCGAGGTCTTTTCCATCTTCCCGAACGCCGCTCGGGCCATCGTCCCCGCCGTGGACTGCTCGACCGGATCTTCCTGGGTACTTGGTGGGAGACGGCGACGGCGACGTTGCCTAATCATCTGACACTCATAAGGAATATTCCTTATCTATTCGTTGCCGGCCGTTTCCAGATTAGCCCGAAAAGGGCTTTCGGAAAACCGTTGAACGGGCGCATGTGGCGCTTGGCCGGAGTCCGGAAGTGCCCGATGCCATTGATGTGGGTCCGCTGGTCGGCAAACGGCCTGGAGAGGCCGGCCCGCGCTCTTCGCGGTCGACAGGCGTCGATCGACGGGACAACCGGCATGGGTGAAGGCGCGCCGGATGTCGCCTCACCAGAGGCAGGGCTCGCGTCCTGGCGCCGCGACATCCGTCTTCCGAACACGCCTGTAAAGGCAGGCCAAGCCGCCTTCCGAGCAGGTCACGGGCAGGAACTTCGTCGCCGTCAACCGCCGTGTCTCGGCGAGCAGGGTCGGGTTGGTGGTTTCCGGGCGTCCGAATACGCCCAGGTAATCAACGCAACGCCGCGTGGATTGTTCATAGTTTTCGACGTTCAGGATCTCGTAGGTGATGCGCGAAAACGGCGACTTGATCCAGTCGGTAAACAGGTTCTGGTACGGGTTCGCATGCCCTTTGAACCAGACGAGATACGGGCGCAGCCTGGCGAGGAAATTGGTCAGCGCGACCACGTCCCCATCATATTCCGCGATGTTGTAAGCCTGGTAAAGCGGAGCGGTCAACAACCGGAGACTGTCTCCCGACTGGTCGACGCCCTTGATCGAGTAGACCACCGGCAGGAGGGTCGCGGGCGTCTCGATGTCGCCGATCACCTTCCGGATCTCATCGACCTGCGCGGACGTCTTGATGTTGTCCGCCAAGACAATGGCCGACAACCACAGCGCCAGCGGGACGGCAACGACCGTCGATGCCGCGACGAAGCGCTTCGGCAGAACGGCCACGGCCCAAACCGCAAGGATTGACATGAACATGAGCGTTGCCCGGCGGACATGGGTCCAGCCTCCGCCAAGTCCGTCCGGAATGGTTACGTAAACCAGGAGCATCAGGAGAGCCATAGCGAGAAACGGATCGCTGGCATCGACCTGGGGGCGACCGGTGTCGCGGAATTGGCGGCGTAGAATCTGGATCCGGGTCAGCAACGCCGCCAAAGCGAGCGCCCAGACGATCGATGGCACCAGAAACCGGACCAAACCTGTCTGATTGTCGACCAGCACCCGGGCACGCGGCAGCACCGACAGGCGATAGAGTGCGGTATGCACGGTATGCGACAACCAAGCGATCAGCGGAGGCCGTTCCTCCAGTGCCGCCGAAGCCGATTGCGCGGCGGCGGCTTGGGGCGCAATCGACGAGGCAACAGGCGCAGGAGTCGGAGGGTACTCTGGCGTCGGGGCGATGAATCCTGTCACGAAAGCAAGAATCAGGGCGGTCGGCAGGACCGCGGCCAAGGCGGGCATGGCCGCGTCTCTCAGGCTCTGCCGGACGAAGTCGGCAAACCTGTCCGTGCCGCCAGCGTTGCGCGCAACGATCTCTGTCCATCGGGCAACGACCAAAACCGCGATCCCGATCGCGGCGACGAAACCGTGGATGAAATACAATGCCGCGAAACCGACGAACAGGATTGCCGTGGCCCCTGGCGAAACCCGCCATTGTGAACGGACGAGGTAGCTTGCCAGGATGAGCCATATGCCAAGACCGAAAATGAAGCTGTAGGTGCCTAAGCGAAACATCTCGTTGTGCGCGAATACGGCGACGACCGCTGCGGCCAATACGCCGCGCAGGGTGTTGGCGCCGACGGCATAGGCTGCGCCCAGGATCGGCAATGAGATGCATAGGGACTGGAGCACCTTCTCGGCGAGCAACGGATCGAGGAAACCGAGCAGGCCCATGGTCAGGAACTGGGTCAGGACATTGGGTACCAGCGGTGAGGAGAGGGTAAAGAAATCGCTACTGATGCCACCGCCTTCGAGCAGACTACGGGCATGGACGGCCATGCCGATATGAACCGGGCCGTCGTTCGTTATGTACTGGGTGACGCTCCAAACGGGCGTAAGCGCGGCGGCGAGAATGAAACCAACCAGGGAGATATTGTACACTGCCTTCATGTTGTTTCATTCCCGATGGCGACTTCTTTTGATAGGGGATTCATCCGACATTCCCCAAAATACCTCCCGGATTCGGCCCTGAAGATACCAAGAGTATTTTCCGACCTAAAGACGCAAACCTTGTCGGGATGGCCGGAGGCTGTTTCTCGGGTCGCGCCGGTTCCTTCCGGCCTGCACGTCGGCACGGACTTTACGAATTCACGATCAAATCTTCAAACCATTCACGCGCGCAATCGGTGGCGGGGCCCCCGTAGATCGCCGTCGCCGAACCGGCGGCGGCGCGCTATAACCGCGCCATGATGTCCGATCCGCCGCGCGTCGGTCTGGTCAGCCTCGGCTGTCCGAAGGCCCTGGTCGACTCCGAACGCATCCTGACCCGGCTGCGTGCCGAGGGGTACCAGATCGCCGCCGACGACGACGGCGCCGATCTGGTGATCGTCAACACCTGCGGGTTTCTCGATTCGGCCAGGGCCGAGTCGCTGGAGGCGATCGGCGAGGCGCTGGCCCAGAACGGCCGGGTGGTGGTGACCGGCTGCATGGGGGTCGATTCGGCGGCGATCCGCGACGCCTATCCGGAGGTCCTGGCGATCAGCGGCCCGCACCAGTACGAGTCGGTGGTCGCCTCGGTCCATGACGCGCTGCCGCCGCCGGCCCTGCCCTACGGCGACCTGCTGCCGCCGGGCGGCCTCAAGCTCACCCCGCGCCACTACGCCTACCTGAAGGTCTCCGAGGGCTGCGGGCAGGCCTGCACGTTCTGCATCATCCCGCGCCTGCGCGGCGCCATGGTCAGCCGGCCGCTGCCGGAGATCCTGGACGAGGCGGAGGCGCTGGCCATCGCCGGGGTCAAGGAGCTTCTGGTGGTGTCGCAGGACAGCGGCGCCTACGGCCTCGATCTCGGGCATCCGCCCTCCGCCTGGAACGGCCGCGAGTACCGGACCCACGTCCAGGGATTGGCCGAGGCGCTGGGCCGGCTCGGCGTCTGGGTGCGCCTGCATTACGTGTACCCCTATCCGCACGTGGACGGCCTGATTCCCCTGCTGGCGGACGGGCGCATCCTCCCCTATCTGGACATCCCGTTCCAGCATGCCAGCCCGCGCCTGCTCAAGGCCATGCGGCGCCCGGCACACCAGGAGAAGGTCCTGCGGCGAATCGACTCCTGGCGCGCCCGGTGCCCCGATCTCACCCTGCGGTCGACCTTCATCGTCGGCTTCCCCGGCGAGACGGAGGACGACTTCGAGGACCTGCTGGACTGGCTGGAGGCGGCGCAACTGGACCGCGTCGGCTGTTTCCGGTTCGAGCCGGTGGCCGGCGCCGCGGCCAACGACCTGCCCGATCCGGTGGACCCCGAGGAGACGGACCAGCGGTGGCACCGGCTGATGGAGCTGCAGCGCCGGATCAGCGCCGAGCGCATGGCGGCCAAGGTGGGGCGCCGGGTGCGGGTGCTGATCGGCTCGGTGGACGCCGGCGGGGCGACCGGGCGCACCGCCGCCGGCGCGCCGGAGGTCGACGGCTGCCTGTGTCTGGACGGGGGCA
>JANQGL010000395.1 GCA_028277325.1 Magnetospira sp. | reverse complement strand
GACGACGCCTCCGACGGCAAAAAGCCTCTTGATCGACTATGCACGGGGCGGGCGCGTTTTTCAAACAAGGACTCCAACACGTGGCGGCGGCCGGGCTCGTCCGGCGGTCAGACCGACGGCACCGTCGCCGCCAGGCGGCCGCCGAGGCGCACCGGCGCGATCCGCGTCGCGAGGCCGCCGCGGTCGTCGGTTTCCAGGTAGACGGCGCAGAAGGTGGCCTCCCGGCCGGCCGGCTCCAGGCGTCCGGTCGGGGTGTTGCGCAGGAACCGCGCCACCGCGACCTCCTTTTGCATGCCGATCACCGAATCGTAGTCGCCGCACATCCCGGCGTCGCCCTGAAACGCGGTGCCGCCGGGCAGGATCTGGGCGTCGGCGGTCGGCATGTGGGTATGGCTGCCGACCACCATCGACACCTGGCCGTCGGCGAAGTGGCCGAGCGCCATCTTCTCGCTCGACGCCTCGGCGTGCATGTCGACCACCGCCGCCGCCACCGTCACCCCGAGGCGGTGCCGCGCCAGCTCCGCCCTCAGGGCCGCGAAGGGGTCGTCGATCAGCCCCATGAACAGCCGCCCCATCACCTGCACCACCAGGACCCTGGCGCCGTTGCGCGCGGTGTAGACCCGGGCGCCGCGCCCGGGGGTGCCGGCGGGCAGGTTGAGCGGCCTGAGGAGGCGCGACTCGCCGTCGATGTGGCCGATGATCTCGCGCTGGTCCCAGACGTGGTTGCCGGTCGTGATCACGTCGACGCCGAGGGCGAAGAGGTCGTCGCAGATGCCGGGCGTGATGCCGAACCCGTGCGCCGCGTTCTCGCCGTTGAGGATCACGAAATCGAGCCGCAGCCGCTCGATCAGTCCGGGCAGGTGGTCGCGCACCGCCCGGCGCCCCGCCTTGCCGAGGACGTCGCCGCAGAACAGGAGCCTCACGGGACGGCCGCCGGCGCGACCACCGCCGCCTCGGTGACCACCCGATCGAGGGGCTGATCGTGCGGCTCGCGCGGCAGCCGGTCGATCCGCTGGCCGTCGTAGGCCAGCCCGAGCGCCGTCACCGGGCCGGCGGCCCGCAGCGCCGCCAGCACGCGGTCGTAATAGCCGCCGCCCCAGCCGAGCCGGTAGCCGGCGCCGTCGAACGCCAGCAGCGGCACCAGGACCACGTCGGGGCGCCGCACCGGGGCCTCGGGCCCGGGCTGCACCGTGCGGTGCGGCCCGTCGACCATCGGCGCGCCGGAGGTCCAGGCCCGGAACTCCAGCAGCGCGCCGGGCCCGGACAGGGCGGCCAGGGCGCAGCGCACCCCCAGGCCGACCAGCCGATCGAGCAGCGGACGCGGGTCGATCTCGTCGCCCATCGGCCAGTACCCGCCGACCACCGCCGGGGCGGCCAGCCCGAGCTCCGCCGCATGGTCGAGGGCGCGCGCCGCCAAGCGCGCCGCGGCCGACGGGTCGGCCGCCGCCAGGTCCCGCCGCCGCCGCCGCGCCTCGGTGCGCAGCCTGGCTTTCTCGGACGCGGGATCGGGAGACGGCATGAACGGAGTCCGGGTCGCTGTTCGGCGGGACGAGGCGCGAACGGAGCCGCCGCGGCCGTTGGCAGGTGATCCTCTGTGGCCTGCCTCAGCAGGTGGGCGCCGTGATACCGGACCCAGGAGCCCGGCAGGGACAGCTCCCCGGAAGATTACATGGCCCCAGGGAAAAGCGTGCCTGACGCACCGCACAGCGCCCGTTCGCCCACCGAATCTAGGCGTCTTCCAGCGCCAGGGCAACCGTTTCGACGCGCTGCGCCAGCGCCTCGATGCGCGCCGCCAGTTCGTCGTCGGCGCGCCGCCGCTCGGCATGCGCCGCGTCGCCGCCCCGCACCCGCTCCAGTTCCGTGTAGGCATCGGACAGTTCGTCGGCGATCAGCAGGCTGGCCATCACCAGCAGGCGGGCGTCGCCGATCTGGCCGACCGCCGCCACCAGCTCGTCGACCCGGCGGTCGATGTAGTTGGCGAGCCGGGTCAGGTGCGCCTCCTGCCCGTCGTCGCAGGCGATCTGGTACCTGCGCCCGTTGATCTCGACCGTCACCTGGGCCATGCGATCACCCCTCGAGGACCGACTTCAGGCGGCCGATGGTGATGTCCAGACGCCGCGACACGGTATGCGTGGTCTCCCGCAGGCGCGCGTTCTCCGCCTGCACGCGCCGCAGCTCGCGCGCCGTCCCGTCGTCGACCGGCGCCGCCGCCAAGGCCCGGTCCAGGCGGTCGAGCGCCCGGTCCAGGCGGTCGCGCGCCCGCCCCAGGCGGTCCGTGGTGTCCATGTCGGTCGATGTCACGTGGCAGGGCGCTCCGTCGCAAGGCCGCCGCGTCTCGAGGCGCCGGAACGCCGCCCCGGCGCGGTCGGCCGGGCAAGATTAGGGCCACCCGACGGCGTCCGTCAACCGATGCCGCGCGCCGATCGCGACTCGCATTCATGCCAAAAAAAGCGGTTGACCCGATGCCGGGTTCGCGAGACCCTTCGAGCCCGGATACGGGGACATGCGGCATTCCGAGGCGCCCACCCCCACGGGTGGGCGTGTTTCGCCGAACGGGTGTTCAGCCGGCGTCGCGGCCCGTGTATGGTCCAGCCCACGACTCATGAAACCCCAATCAGCGGTATGGAGGAAAACGATGGCGGTTCGTATTGGCATCAACGGTTTCGGGCGTATCGGCCGCATGGTCTTCCGCGCCGTCGCGAAGGATTTTCAGGACATCGAGATCGTCGGCATCAATGATCTTCTGGATGCCGACTACCTCGCCTACATGCTGAAATACGATTCGGTGCACGGCAATTTCCCGGGAGAGATCGCGGTCGACGGCAACGAGATGATCGTCGACGGCAAGCACATCCGCCTGACCGCCGAGAGCGACCCGTCGAACCTCAAGTGGGGCGACATCGGGGCCGACATCGTGGTCGAGTGCACCGGCTTCTTCCTGACCACCGAGTCCTGCCAGAAGCACATCGACGCCGGCGCCCGCAAGGTGGTGCAAAGCGCCCCGTCGAAAGACGCCACCCCGATGTTCGTCTACGGCGTGAACCACGACACCTACGACGGCCAGGCGATCGTCTCCGGCGCCTCCTGCACCACCAACTGCCTGGCCCCGGTGGCCAAGGTGCTGCACGACAACTGGGGCCTGAAGCGCGGCCTGATGACCACCGTGCACGCCGCCACCGCGACCCAGAAAACGGTCGACGGACCGTCCAAGAAGGACTGGCGCGGCGGCCGCGGCATCCTGGAGAACATCATCCCGTCGTCGACCGGCGCCGCCAAGGCGGCCGGCAAGGTGCTGCCCGAGCTGAACGGCAAGCTGACCGGCATGGCGTTCCGGGTGCCGACGTCCGACGTGTCGGTGGTCGACCTGACCGCGGAACTGGACAAGGAGGCGTCCTACGCCGACATCTGCGCGGCGATGAAGGCGGCGGCCGACGGCCCGATGGCCGGCACCCTGCTGTACACCGAGGACAAGGTGGTGGCGACCGACTTCCGGGGCTGCTCGGCGGCCTCGATCTTCGACGCCGACGCCGGCATCCAGCTCGACCCGACCTTCGTCAAGGTCATCGCCTGGTACGACAACGAGTACGGCTATACCTGCAACATGATGCGCTTCGTCAATCTCGTGGCCGCCAGCTGACCGGCTGGCCGTCGGACACCGACCGCAAGGGGCGGAATTCTCGGGTTCCGCCCCTCGCGCGCCCGTGCATCCGCGCCCCCCTGTCGGCACCACCCGCGTGACGCCATGCCGGGGGCCGGTGCCGTCGCCACCGTGTCGGAGGATTGCCGTGTCCACTCAGACCGTTCTTCTGATCCTGGCCCGCGCCGCGGTCTTCGCGGTGCTGTTGCTGGTGCCCGCCGAGGCCGGGGCCGACGCCGCGGCGCCCCGCCAGGAGACCTATCCGACCACCGACGGCCTGTACCTTTCCGGCACCTGGTACGGGGACGGATCGCCGACCGTGGTCCTGGCCCACATGCGCCCCGACACCCAGGCCGACTGGGCCCCCTTCGCACGGCGCCTGGCCGGACTGGGCTACCGGGCCTTCACGTTCGACTTCCGGGGCTACGGCCATTCGGACGGCGAAAAGGACACCCGCAAGACGGTGGAGGACCTGCGCGCCACCCTCGATTTCGTGCGCGCCAACGGCGGCGGCGACATCGTTCTGATCGGCGGCAGCATGGGGGCCATGGCGGCCGCCAAGGTGGCGGCGGAACGGCCGGTCGCGGCGGCGGTCCTGATGGCGCCGTTCTGGGACAGCCCCCGGTTCGCCGGCCCGGCGCCGGACGACATCCGCGCCATCGGGGCGCCGATCCTGTTCATGAGCGCGGAACAGGACAACTCGGCGCAACAGACCCGCGAGATGGCCGCCCTGGCCGCGTCGCCGGACAGCCGGATCAAGATGTATTCCGGCCGCGACCACGGACGGCGGCTGCTCGAACGCCACCACGCGGCGGACGCGTCGCAACGGATCCTCGACTTCCTCGCCCGACACGCGCCGCCCGGCGATTAGCGATACGGACATCCCTGCATGAGCCTTGAACTCTGGCTGGCCTACCTGCTGGCGACCACCGTGGTCCTGATCAGCCCCGGGCCGACCGTGCTCCTGGTGGTCAGCTACGCGCTGAGCGACGGCAAGCGCACCGCCCTCTATACCGTGCCGGGGGTGGCGCTGGGCGACTTCGCGGCGATGAGCCTGTCGCTGGCCGGTCTCGGCACCCTGCTCGCCACCTCGGCCTCGGCCTTCGCCGTCGTCAAATGGCTGGGCGCCGCCTACCTGGTGTACCTCGGGGTGAAAATGTGGCGCGGCCGGCCGCTCGACCTGACGGCGGCGGACCCCCGCCGGCCGCCGACCAAGGCCGCGGCCGGGCGGCACCGCGCGATGGCCTCCCACGCCTTCATGGTGACCCTGCTCAATCCGAAAAGCATCCTGTTCTTCGTCGCCTTCCTGCCCCAGTTCCTGGACCACACGGCCCCGGTCGCGTCGCAGCTGGCGCTGATGGGCGGCACCTTCCTGGTTCTGGCGACGGTGAACGCGGCGCTCTACGCGGTTCTGGCCGGGTCGATCCGCCGCTGGCTCAAGCGGCCGCGCCTGATGACCGGCGTGCAACGGTCGCTCGGCACATTGCTGATCGGGGCCGGGGTCGGCCTCGCCACCCTGCGCCGCGCCTGAGTCGCGGTGGACCGGGCCCGGGTCCGCGACCTCGCCGACTGCCGGGCCGCCCTCGCCGCCGCCCGGAACGCTCGCCGTGCCGCCCGCCTTCTGGTCCCGGCCGAGGTGACCGCCACCCTGGGACCGCCGGCGGTGCGCGCCATGCTCGACGCGGCACGCGGCGAGACGCCCGACGCGGCCTGCGACGTGGTGGTCGATTGCGGCGACTCCCCGGGACTGGTGCTCAATGCCCTGCGCCACGGACTCGATCGCCTGTCCGTCGCGGCGCCGCCCGAGGTGTTCGAACGTT
>JANQGL010000370.1 GCA_028277325.1 Magnetospira sp. | reverse complement strand
GAGAAGTTCATCGACTGGAAGGTGCGCGAGGAGCAGAAGGTGGCCGCCCTGGTCGCCGGGTCGCGGCTCGCCAGCGACCACCTGAACCGGGTGATCCGGGCCTGCGACCCGGAGGGCGAGGCGGCCGGGGTCCCCGAGTCCGAGCGCCACGATCCGCGCCGCAACAAGGCCCTCAAGCGGGCCGTGGCGGGGGCCCGCAAGGCCTGCATTCCGGAGAGCTACATCCAGCGGGCGATCCAGTTCGCCCGTCAGGGCTTCACCGAGATCGCGTTCCCGGTGTTCGACACCGAGTGGGACTCGGAGGCCTATGCCACGGTGTCGGGGCAGAACTCCAACAACACCGTGCGGCTCACCGACGCGTTCCTGCAACAGGTGCTGGAGGACGGCGACTGGGACCTGTTCCGCCGCACCGACGGCAAGGTGGCGAAAACCGTCAGGGCGCGCGATCTGTGGCGGCACATCGGCGAGGCGGCCTGGGCCTGCGCCGATCCCGGGCTGCAGTTCGACACCACCATCAACGACTGGCACACCTGCCCGGAGTCGGGGCGCATCAACGCCTCCAACCCGTGCTCGGAGTACATGTTCCTGGACGACACGGCGTGCAACCTGGCGTCGCTCAACCTGATGGCCTTCCGCACCGCCGAGGGCGGGTTCGATTCGGAGGCCTTCGCCCACGCGGTGCGGCTGTGGACGGTGACCCTGGAAATCTCGGTCCTGATGGCGCAGTTCCCGTCGCCCGAGATCGCCGAACGGTCCTATGCCTTCCGCACCCTCGGCCTGGGGTTCGCCAACCTGGGCGGCCTGCTGATGTCGCGCGGCCTGTCCTACGACTCGGTGGAGGGACGCGCCCTGTGCGGCGGCATCAGCGCCCTGATGACCGGTGCCGCCTACGCCACCTCGGCCGAGATGGCCGAGGAGATGGGGGCCTTCCCGGGATACGCGGTCAACCGCGAGGCGATGCTGCGGGTGATCCGCAATCATCGCCGGGCCGCCCACTCGATCCACGACGGCTTCGAGCGTCTGTCGGTGATTCCGGTCCCGCTGGACGCCAAGAACTGCCCGGACGCCGACCTCGTCGCGACGGCGCAGCGGAACTGGGACCGGGCCCATGACCTGGGCGAGGCGCACGGTTTCCGCAACGCCCAGGTGTCGGTGGTCGCCCCGACCGGCACCATCGGCCTGGTCATGGACTGCGACACCACCGGCATCGAGCCCGATTACGCGCTGGTCAAGTTCAAGACCCTGGCCGGCGGCGGCTATTTCCGGATCATCAACCGGCTGGTGCCGCAGGCGCTCGCCCATCTGGGCTACGACCAGGCGCAGATCGACGACATCGTCCGCTACGCGGTCGGCCACGGCACCCTGAAGGGGGCGCCGGGCATCGGTCACGGGGTGTTGCGCGAAAAAGGCTTCACCGAGGACGCGCTGGCCCGTCTGGAGGCCGCCCTCAAGGATGCCTTCGACATCCGGTTCGTGTTCAACAAATGGACCCTGGGCGAGGCGTTCTGCACCGAGACCCTGGGCATGACGCCCGAGGAGCTGGACGATCCGGCGTTCGACATGATGGAGCGGATCGGGCTTTCGGCCGACGACGTGGCGGCGGCCAACGTCTATGTCTGCGGGGCGATGACCGTGGAAGGCGCGCCGCACCTGAAGGCCGAGCACCTGCCGGTGTTCGACTGCGCCTCCCCCTGCGGCCGCACCGGCACCCGCAGCCTGTCGGTGGAAAGCCATATCCGGATGATGGCGGCCGCGCAGCCGTTCGTTTCCGGGGCGATCTCGAAGACCGTCAACATGCCCAATTCGGCGACCGTCGACGATTGCACGCGGGCCTACCTGCTGTCATGGCGGCTCGGCCTGAAGGCCAACGCCCTGTACCGGGACGGCTCCAAGCTGTCGCAGCCCCTGCAGGCCGGCGTGCTCGACGAGGAGGACCTGGACGAGGTGGTCGAGGAGGCGGCGCCGGCGGCGCGGGTCCAGAAGGTGGTCAGCAAGCTCGTCGAGCGGCGGATCGCCGCCACCCGGCGGTCGCTGCCGACGCGCCGCAAGGGCTACACCCAGAAGGCCATCGTCGGCGGCCACAAGGTCTACCTCAGGACCGGCGAGTACGAGGACGGCACCCTGGGCGAGATTTTCGTCGACATGCACAAGGAGGGCGCCGCCTTCCGCAGCATGATGAACAACTTCGCGATCGCCATCTCGATCGGCCTCCAGTACGGGGTGCCGCTGGAGGAGTTCGTGGAGGCGTTCACCTTCACCCGCTTCGAGCCGTCGGGAATCGTCGAGGGCAACGACGCCATCAAGATGTCCACCTCGCTGATCGACTACCTGTTCCGTGAACTGGCCATCGCCTACCTCGGGCGGCACGATCTGGCGCATGTGGAACCGGCCGACCTGCGGCCGGACACCCTGGGGCGCGGCGACAAGGCCGAGGGCACCCTGCCGGAGGGCGGCGAAACGGTCGACCCGATGCGCGAGGTGACCCGCCTGGCCAGCAACGGCTTCATGCGCACGAACCTGTTCGTGGTCGATGGCGACAAGGGCCGGCGCCCGGTCGAGGCGCGGGCCGAGGCGGACTCGGCGGGCGTTCAGGTGGTGGCCGGCGGAGCCGGGGTGATCGCCATGCACGGCGGCAGCCTGGGCGCCGACTCCAACGGCGACCGGGTGCGCGAGGCGCGGATGAAGGGCTACGAGGGCGACGCCTGCGAGAACTGCGGCAATTTCACCCTGGTCAGAAACGGTACCTGCATGAAGTGCATGACCTGCGGCGCGACCTCCGGCTGCTCGTGATGCGCCCCGCCGCCGTGCCGGTCGCGACGGCCGGCACGGCGCACCCGGCCGCCGACCGCTCGCATAGGCCGTTGCCACGCCCCCGCCGTTGCCTATAATGCGAAGTTCGCGCAGCGCACCGGGCGGTTGAGCGGCCGACGCGGCGGGAGCGGTGTGATGGAATCCAGTGTCTTCCGGTTCATATGGCGGTACAGCAAGCGTGACCAGATCCTGCTGCTGATCCTGACCGGCCTTTCCTTCCCGTTCCTCTACTATTCCCTCGACCTGCCGAAGACCATCATCAACGACGCGATCGGCGGCACCGAGTTCCCGCAATCCCTGCTCGGGATCGCGTTCGACCAGATCCCCTACCTGATGCTGCTGTGCGGCATCTTCCTGTCGCTGGTCTTCATCAACGGCGGGTTCAAGTACTTCATCAACGTCTTCCGGGGGATTCTCGCGGAACGCATGCTGCGGCGCCTGCGGTTCCAGCTCATCGAGCGGACCCTGCGCTTTCCGCAAACCCACTTCCGGAACCTCTCGCAGGGCGAGGTGGTGGCGATGGTCACCACCGAGACCGAGCCGCTGGGCGGGTTTTTCGGCGAGGCGCTGTCGCTGCCGGCGTTCCAGGGCGGCACCCTGATCACCATCCTCGCCTTCATCATGGTCCAGGACCCGGTGCTCGGGCTGGCCGCCATCTCGCTCTATCCGGTGCAGGCCTATGTGATCCCGAAGCTGCAGCGACAGGTGAACCTGCTCGGCAAGCAGCGGGTGCGCACCGTGCGCAAGCTGTCCGAACGGCTGAGCGAAACGGTGTCGGGCATCCAGGACGTGCACGCCAACGCCACCTATCAATACGAACTGGCCGACTTCAGCGATCGCCTGGGGGCGATTTTCGAGATCCGCTACCGGATCTACAAAAAGAAGTTCTTCATCAAGTTCCTGAACAACTTCCTGGCGCAGCTCACGCCGTTCCTGTTCTTCTCCATCGGCGGCTATCTGGTCATCCAGGGCGACCTGTCGTTCGGCGCCCTGGTCGCGGTGCTGGCCGCCTACAAGGACCTGTCGGCGCCGTGGAAGGAACTGCTGACCTTCTATCAGCGGATGGAGGATTCGCGGATCAAGTACGATCAGCTGGTCGAGCAGTTCGCGCCGGCCGACATGCTGGACGAGCGCCTGATCGCGGTCGACGGCGCGGCCGGGACGCCGCCGCTCGGCGGCCGCCTTCAGGGGGCCAACCTGGTGCTGGAAGACGACGGCGGCGACCGGCGGGTCAACGGGGCGACCCTGGCGTTCCCGGTCGAAAGCCATGTGGCGCTGCTCGGCGACGCCGGCAGCGGCCGATCGGACCTGGCGCGCCTGTTGTCCGGACAGACCGCGCCGACCAGCGGCACGGTGACGGTGAACGGCGTCGACGTCTCCGACCTGCCGCGCAGTCACTTGACCCGCGAGATCACTTACGTCGATCAGGAATCCGCCCTGCGCAGCGGCACCATTCTCGACAACCTGCTGTACGGCATGAAGCAGCGGCCGGTGGCCGAGAACCCGGCGGTGCCGCGGCGGGACGAGCGTCTCGCCGAATCGCTGGCCAGCGGCAATTCCGGTTTCCTGGTGGACGACGAATGGATTCCGGCCGACATCGGCGACCCGCTGGCGGCGGTCGGCGAGGTGCTGCGGCTGACCGAAATCGAGGACGACGTGTTCGAGATCGGCCTGCGCAGCGTGATCGACGTGTCGGACCGGCCGGAGATGGCCGTGAAAATCGTCGCCGCGCGGGCCCGGGTGCGCGACCTGCTGGCGGCGCGCGACCTGCAGGACGTGGTCGAGATGTTCGATCCGAGCCGCTACATCTACAGCGCCACGGTGGCCGAGAACGTGCTGTGGGGGACCCCGGTCGACGAGACCTTCGCGGCCGACGGCCTGAGCCGCAACAGCTACCTGCACTACGTGCTCGGGCGCGCCGACCTGCTGGAGGACTTCGCCGAGAAGGGACGGGTGGTGGCCAGCGCCATGGTCGAGCTGTTCTCCGACCTGCCGCCCGGTCACGAATTCTTCGAACGGTTCGCCTTCTTCCACCACGAACAGATACCGGAGTATCAGCGCATCCTGACCCGGGTCTCCGGACAGGGCGTCAGGAGCCTGTCGGAGGCCGATCTGACCAGCCTCATCGAGTTGACGCTGCAGGTGGTGGTTTCGCGCCACAATCTGTTCGAAATGAGCGATGCGCTCTGCGCGCGGGTCCTCGAGGCGCGGCGCCTGTTCGCCCGCCACCTGCCCGAGGAGTTCAGGGACAAGATCGACTTCTTCGACGTGGAGCGCGTGAACGCGGCCAGCACGATCCAGGACAACATCCTGTTCGGCAAGGTGATGATGGACCGCGCCGACGCCGCGACCCGGGCGGCGCAACTGCTGGCCGAGGTGGTGGAGGAAATGGGTCTGCGCGCGGCCATCGTCGGGGTCGGCCTGGGATTCGACATCGGAATCGGTGGCAAGCGCCTGACCGTGGCGCAGCGCTGCAAGCTGACCCTGGCCCGGGCCCTGATGAAACGGCCCCGGCTCCTGGTCGCCAACAAGGCGCTGAGCGGCGTCGATCCGGCCACCGAGACGACCATCCTGCGGCATATCCGCCAGGCCCAGGGGGGCCGCGGCCTTCTCTGGGTGGGCGACGGCGAGGAGCCGCCGGCCAACGACGACCAGCCGTTCGATCAGACCTTCGTGATCGAGCGCGGCAAGGTTCGCGAAGTGTCGGTCCGCGAGGAGGCGCCGGCGGCGGTGCGCCGCGACCGCGCCGAACAGGAGA
>JANQGL010000323.1 GCA_028277325.1 Magnetospira sp. | reverse complement strand
ACTTCTGGAGGTTCGGCGGCGCGCCGGCTTGGTGTTCCAGGACCCGGACGACCAGCTGTTCTGTCCCACGGTGGCCGAGGACATCGCGTTCGGGCCGCTCAACCTGGGGATGGACCGCAGGGCGGCGATGGCGGCGGTCGACCGGGTTCTGGCGCGACTCGAGCTCTCCGCCTTGCGCGACCGCATCACCCACAAACTCTCCGGCGGCGAGAAGCGCCTGGTCACCCTGGCCGCCGTGCTGGCCATGCAGCCCGACGTGCTGCTGCTCGACGAACCGACCTCGGGGCTCGACGAGGCAGCCACCGATCGCCTAGCGGCGGTGCTGACCAGCCTCCCTCAGGCGATGATCCTGGTGTCCCACGATCCGCATTTCCGGCGCTGGATCGCCACGCGGACCCTGCGAATGGAGTCCGGCCAACTGGTTGTTCCGACACCCAAATGCGCGCATGGCGCCGCGATGCTGCATAAGAAATTAATGTAATACTATTACGCATATTTGAATATTATAAAAACGTTATACAGGAATCGTTGAATGCCCGCCAAACTTCAACTACCATATAGACAATAACAAACGATTATTTAGGGAGGTCTAATATGGTGCGTCATGGGTTGGTGAGCCTCTTGGCCTTGTCTGCGTTGGCTTTTTCCGCGACCGCAGAGGAATTGGTCAACAACACCAGCCGGGAGCTGAACAGCTCCGGAGCACGAGATCTGCTGGCCGGCAACACCGCCCTCGGGCGGGGAATCGTCGCCTATTACGACAGCGACGGCACGGTCCACGCCCAGAAAGGGGATGGATACCTGTTCGGCCGCTGGTGGATCGACCGCTCGGGACGCCACTGCGTGGAATGGGAGGGCTCGGTGCGCGAGGCCTGCATGGGCATCGTGCAACGCGGTCCCGACCGTTTCGTGGCGGTCAGGAACGGCCGGCCGGTCGGTGACTTCTCGGTTGTCGAGGGCAACCCGAACAACCTGTAGACGATCCGCCGGGGACGTCAGGCGACAGAGGCCCGGCCGGGAACCGCGAGTGGATCGGATCAAACGCTTGGGAACCAGGCGTTTGGTCGATCGATCCACCAAGCAATTGATCTGGTGGTCCGATTCACGTAACGCTTGGGAACCAGGCGTCACGATCAGGCCACCAGGGGTGCTGCGGCGCGGCGGTCCTCCGGGATCAGCCGGGCGATGGCGTCGATCAGGTCGGCCGCCGCCGCAGGCGGCGGAGTCTGGCGCGCCCGCACCGACAGGAAGGTGGGCGCGACCGGGGGGAATCCCTCGGCCGCGCCGAGCCGCCGGACGTCCGGGATACGATCCGCCTCGGCCAGCAGCGCGACCCCGAAGCCGCTTTCCACGGCGGCCCGGATTCCCGACCAGTTGGGGCTCTCATAGGCGATCCGCCAGCCGGTGTCGGCGGTGTCCAGGGCCTCGGTGGCGCGGGCCCGGTAGGAACACCCTTGCGGGTAGGCGATCAGCGGCACCGGCCGTTGGCGGAACGCCTCGCTGCCGGGTCCGACCACCCAGGACAGGGGTTCCCGCCAGCAGGTCAGGGCGTCGGGCGGCGGCGCCGTCGCCTTGATCACCGCCACGTCGAGCATTCCGGACTCGAACCGGGCGAGAAGATCGCCGCTCGGCGCCGCCACCACCTCCAGGCGCGCCGCCGGATGCGCGGCAGCGAACTCGGCGAGCACTTCGGGCAGCCGCAGGACCGCGAAATCCTCCGGGACGCCCACATGCAGGAATACCGCCCCGGTGCCGGCCCTGAGCGCCGCCCGCGCCTCCTCGTCCACCGCGAGCAGGCGCCGTGCGTAGGCGATGTAGCGCTCGCCGGCCTCGGTCAGCGTCACCCGACGGGTGTCGCGGTCGAACAGCGGCGCGTCCAGATAGGCTTCCAGACGGCCGATCTGCTGACTCACCGTGGACTGGGTGCGATGCAGCCGGGTTCCGGCCTGCGTGAAACTGCGCGATTCAGCCACCGCGACGAAGGCGCGAAGCAACTCCAGGTCCATGGAATTAATCCATTTTCATGATGAATTCGATAATATCATTTAATTTCCCAATTAATCAACCCCGTGGTTCCATGGCCGCCGGTTTCGTTGCCGCACCGGAGGTCGTGCCATGGGACGCATCACCGTCAACAGTCCGGCCTATCTGGCCCTCGTCGTGCTGTTCCTGCTCGCCTGGAGTTCCGCCTTCGCGGTCGGCAAGCTGGCGATCGGCGTTGCACCGCCGGTCCTGTTCCTGGGCCTGCGCTTTCTGGCCGGCGGCCTGCTGCTTCTGGCCTGGGCGGCCTGGCGGGGCGACCTGCGGCGCCTGACGCGGCGGGATTGGCGGGGATTGATCGTCCTGGGGGTGCTCAACCAGGCCGGCTACAACGGCCTGACCTGGAGCGGCATGACCGAGGTGTCGGCGGGGCTGACGGCGATCATCGTGAGCCTGAACCCGATCCTGACCGCCCTTGCGGCGTCGGTCCTGCTGGGCGACCGGCTGACCGTTCATCGCGTCGCCGGCCTCGCCCTCGGCCTCGCCGGGGTGGTGCTCGTGGTGCACGGGCGGGTCAGCGTGAACGGCGAATCCCTCGGCGGCGTTCTGTTGGTTGCCCTGGGGCTGGTGTCGCTGGTTGCCGGAACCGTCGCCTTCAAGCGTTGGGCGCCGCGCGGTTCGTTGGCGGCGGTCGTCGGCGGGCAGTCGGTCGCCTCCGGTTCGCTGCTCCTTTTGGCCAGCCCGCTGGTCGAGGACCCCGGGCGCCTGACGGTCGGGCCGCTGCTGTGGGGCACCCTGGCCTACAATGTCGTCGTGGTCTCCATCGGCGCGTTCGCGATCTGGTTCCTGCTGCTGCGGATCGGCAGCGCGACGTCGGCCGCGG
>JANQGL010000240.1 GCA_028277325.1 Magnetospira sp. | reverse complement strand
ACAGCACGAAGCCGAGCCGGCCGCCGAGAATCACCCCCAGGGTGGCCCAGACGAAGAAGTCGTCGGCCGCCTCGCGCGGCATCGCCAGCGGCGGGCCCGCGCCCCAGCGGCGGAGCAGCGCCCAGCCGGCCATCAGCCCGGCGATGTAGGCCAGGGCGTACCAGCGCAGGACCACCGGGCCGAACTCCAGCGCCACCGGATCGATCTGCGGAAACGGGATCGCGAAGGTCATCGCCGGAACCTAGTGTGGTGGATTCGAAGTTCGCGATATTACTCGGGGCAGAGTCCATGGCGAACTTCGAATCCGAAACCACACTAGAATCAAAAGGTTACCTAGTGTCCTTATCGAATCTGAAGTTCGAAAGCGCCTGCCGTATAATGATACGAACTTCGGATTCGGTGCACTAGCCAAGCATTTGTTTGTGCAGCGATTCACCAAACGAATGTCGACCTTCGCCCGAATCTTTCGCTTGGATCGCTGCACTAGAACGTTGCCTACAGATACCGATCGTCGGTGTCCAGGAAGCCGGTGACGTAGCGGCCGACCCCGTCCTCCAACGAGGTGAACGGGGCCGCGAAGCCGGCCGCCCGCAGGGTCCCCATCTCGGCCCGGGTGTAATACTGATACCTGTCGCGAATGTGTTCGGGGGTCGGCACGTAGGCGATCTCCGGTTCCCGGCCGAGCGCCCGGTAGACGGCCGCCGCCAGGTCGCGGAACGGCCGCGCGGTGCCGGTCCCCAGGTTGAACAGGCCGCTGACGGCGGGGTGGTCGAGCAGCCACAGGACCACGTCGACGCAGTCGCCGACCCAGACGAAGTCGCGCGATTGCGCGCCGTCCTCGTAGTCGGGGTGGTGCGACTTGAACAGCCGCGCCGGCTCCCCGGCCTTGGCCCGCGGATAGAGGTGGGCGACCACGCTCTGCTGGCCGGCCTTGTGGTATTCGTTGGGGCCGTAGACATTGAAGAACTTGAGCCCGGCCCACTGCGGCGGCGCCGGCTCGCCGCCCCGGATCTGGCGGATCACCGCGCGGTCGAACAGGTGCTTGCTCCAGCCGTAGGGGTTCATCGGCCGCAGCCGGGCCAGGTACTCGGGCGACGACTCGTCGGCGAATCCGTTGGCGCCGTCGCCGTAGGTGGCGGCCGAGGAGGCGTAGATGAACCGCACCCGGTTCATGGCGCACCACCGCCACAGGGTCATGGACAGCCGGAAATTGTTCTCGAACACCTTGTCGGCGTCGAACTCGGTGGTCGCCGAGACGGCGCCCATGTGGACGATCGCCTCGACGTCGCAGCCGCAGCCGGCCAGGAACGGGAACAGGCTGTCGGGGTGCACCACGTCGGCCAGCTCGCGCTTGGCGATGTTGCGCCACTTGTCGTTGCTGCGCAGCCGGTCGACGACCACCAGCGACCGCCGTCCGGCCGCCTCCAGGCCGGCCAGGATGTTGGACCCGATGAACCCGGCGCCGCCCGTGACCACGATCATGTTTCGGTTTCCTGTCCCGTGGTTGGGGGAGTCCCCCATGCCGTTTCCGTTATAGGGATCGCCGCCCGGCCCGGCAAGGCCGGCGCCATGTTGCATGGGGCGGGAGTCCGACGCATAATGCCGCCGCTGACACGATCACGGAGTCCTTTTGCATGCAGACCCGCAATCCCCTGTTCGACGATCTGGCGCGCATGGCGAGCGGCGCGATGAGCACGCTGACCGGCATGAAGGAGGAGATCGACTCCATGATCCGCCAGCGCCTTCAGGACCTGCTGGCCGGCAGCGACCTGGTGTCGCGCGAGGAGTTCGAGGTGGTTCAGGAAATGGCGGCGCGGGCGCGGGCCGAACAGGAGGCCCTGGCGGCCCGGGTGGCGGCGCTGGAGTCCCGACTCGGTGCCGACCCCGAGTCGTGAGGCGGAAACCGTTGCGATTCATCCGCAAAGCGCCGCGGAAATTTCGCGAGGCTGTCATATACAGCCTCTTGCGTGCCGAGTCGCGTTCTGGCAGGCTAACTTTTGTGTGGGGAACCGGTGCTTTCTACAATATTTCGCTCTTGACGCAACATCTTGTGGATCAGCACGAATTGTCAAGGTGTCGTGACGTTTCCCGCCCGCCGCCTGTCCTGCCAACCGACGCCAAGGAGACTGTCGATGGCCCTGCTGGACACCCCCCTTACGTACCCCCTTGCCGCCAATCCGCTCGATACGGTCGAGCAGGTGATCCTGGCCAACGACTGGGCGTTCGACCGTCGGGCCGACGACGAACTGTCGGTCCAGGTGCCGGGACAATGGTGCGACTACAGCCTGTTCTTCGCCTGGTGCGAGGAGGTCAGCGCGCTGCACTTCACCTGCGCCTTCGACATGCGGATCCCGAACGGCCGGCGGCGCGAGGTGCATGACCTCCTGGCGCTCCTGAACGAGAAACTGTGGCTCGGCCACTTCGGAATCTGGGACGACGAGGGCCTGCCCATGTTCCGGCACGCGCTGCTGCTGCGCGGCGCCCCGGGGGCCAGCCTCGGCCAACTGGAGGACCTGGTGGACATCGCGGTCAGCGAGTGCGAGCGGTTCTACCCGGTGTTCCAGTACGTGGTCTGGGCCGGCAAGACGCCGGACGAGGCGCTGCAATCGGCGATGATCGAGACCCTCGGCGAAGCCTAGTGCCGCGATCCAAACGAAAGATTCGGGCGAAGGTCGGCATTCGTTTGGTGAATCGCCGCGCGAACACATGCTTGGCTGGAGCGCCGGGCCGACAAAAGGTGCGCCTTTTGTCGGAGTCGGTGCCCTAGATGTCGGACCCCGCCCGAGACCCCCGGCTGCTGCTGGTCGGCGGCGGCAAGATGGGCGGCGCCCTGCTGGCCGGGTGGCGGGACCGCGGTCTGGCGCCGGACTCGGTGCGGGTCGTCGAGCCCGACCCGGCGACCGGGGCGGCACTGGGCGCGGCGTCGGGGGTCGCCGTCGTGGCGGCGCCCGACGACCTCGACCGCGACTTCGCGCCCGACGTGGTGGTGCTTGCCGTCAAGCCGCAGGCGATGGACGCCGTGGTGCCGCCCTACGCCC
>JANQGL010000203.1 GCA_028277325.1 Magnetospira sp. | reverse complement strand
GTTGAAGGCGGCGTTGGTCAGGCCGCCGGCGAACCAGCGATAGACCGGGGCGTCGCGGTCGTCGAAACCGGTGTGCCAGGGTGTCCAGTCGGCGAGCGTGACGTCGTGTCCGTCGGCCAGCGCCACGCCGGTCCAGCGCCCGTCCGGCCCCTGGGTCAGCCAGGCGTCGAGGGCCGGGTGATACCAGTGCAGGGTGCGCGCGGCGATGGCGCCGTGGAAGGCCCCGGGATCGGCCGCCGCGGCGTCGGCCATGGCCTGCCAATCGGCCGCACTGCGAATCGGGTTGGCGCGGATGGTCGCGGGCTGAGGGGCGGTTTCGATCGCCTGGTCGAGGTCGTCCATGGGCGCCCGGGCGTGATCGTCGGTCCTGAAAATCACGATATCAGCGCCCTCGGCGATCCTCCAACGGCCGCGGGCGGGCGGTCACTCCGCCGACAGGCCGAGATCTTCCGGTGGCGGCGGATCGAGGGGAATGGCGGTCGGGGCGTCCTCGCCGCAGGGATAGCGGGTGGCGAGCGCCGCGACGACCACCTGATGGGCCGGTGCCGCGCCGTCCACCCGGTCGGCCTCGACATCGGCGATGAACTGCCGGCGCACCTGGTCCGGCGTCACCTCGTCGGGCAGGCAGAAGGCCGGGTCCTCGCCGGCGGCGGCCTGGCCGCCGACCACCGCCGCGCCGAGGAAGCCCAGGCACACCCCCTGGAAGAACCGCGAGGTGACGGTGTCGCATTGCTGATAGAGCTCATACGCGGTCTTGTCGAAGCCGTCCGCCGCCGCGGGTCGGCCCGGCAGCGCGGCGAGCGCGGCGAGCAGGCAGCCGCCGAGAGCGGCCGTGACGGTGCGGCACTGGCGAGGCAAGCGGGTGGGTCCTTGGCAGGGGTATTGGGGAAGGGTGACGGCGGGCCGGCAGTATGCCGCCGTGGCCTTCCGGTTCGAAGGACTATAAGTTCAGTATTTATCATATAAAACTTCACTTATATTCGTTTGTCTTATTTCTTCAGCGGATCTATCCTCACGGAATCGTGAGCGCGGTCGTGCCGCGTCGCCCGAAGACAACGGATCCGCCCGATGACCGAGGCCACCCCTCTGCGCACCGACTTGCGCCAGCGCGCCGCCGCCGTCGCCGCCCGCCACCTGGCGCCGCGCGCCGCCGAGACCGACCGCACCGAAGCCTATCCCTGGTACGCGGTCGGGGCGCTGAAGGAGGCCGGTCTGTTCGGCCTGACCATCCCGAAGGCCTACGGCGGGCCAGGCCACGACTATGGCGATGCCGTCGTCGTCATCGAGGAGGTGGCCAAGACCTGCGGCGTCTCCGCCCGCATCGTCGTCGAGGCCAATATGGGCGCGCTGTCGACCATCCTCGCCTATGGCGACGAGGCGCAAAAACAGGCGGCCGCGGCCAGCGTGCTGGGCGGCGACAAGCCGGCCATCTGCATCACCGAGCCGGGGGCCGGCTCCGCCGCCTCGCGCATGACGACGCGGGCCGACCGGCGCGGCGACCATTTCGTGCTGAACGGGCTGAAGCACTGGATCACCGGCGGCGGGGTGTCGAAGCTGCACCTGATCTTCGCGCGCGCCTTTGACGAGGCGGGCCGCGAGCTCGGCATCGGCGGCTTCATCGCCTGGGCCGGCGAGGAGGGCCTCAGCGTCGGCGCGCGCGAGCCGACCCTGGGCCTGCGCGGCATCCCGGAGACCGAGATCCGCTTCGACGATCTGGTGGTGCCGGCCGACCGCGTGCTGAGCCCGCCCGGCGGCTTCGCGCACGGTTTTCGCGATTTGATGAACGCCTATAAC
>JANQGL010000194.1 GCA_028277325.1 Magnetospira sp. | reverse complement strand
TGTGTTCGTCGATCCGCCAGCCGCCGGCAAGCACCCGCGGGTCCCCGACCATCCGCTCCAGGGCCGCCGGCGCCTGGCCCTCGAACTCGGCCACCGGGTGGACCCCCAGCAGCCCGCAGGCCGAGTTCGAGGGGCAGGCGCCGGCGGCCCTGGAGCGGATGGTCGGGGACCCGCGGGTGCTTGCCGGCGGCTGGCGGATCGACGAACACAACGTCCTCGACCTGCGGCCGCTGCTCGCCGAACTGGCCGGGATTTCCTCTCCGCGGGGTGGCGCCGACCTGTTCCACGGCACCCTGGCCGCCGCCCTGGTCGACTGGGTCGCGGGCGCGGCCGAACGCCACAAGGTGTCCGCGGTCGGCCTGTCCGGCGGCTGTTTCCTCAACCGGGTGCTGTCCCGCCGGGTCGCCGACGGCCTGACCGCGCGCGGCCTGCGCCCGCTGGCCCATCGGGCGGTGTCGCCCGGCGATCCGGGGCTGGCCCTGGGGCAGGCCTGGATCGCCGCCCATTCCATCCACTAGGACGCCCGCCGATGTGTCTCGCCGTGCCCGTGAAAGTGATCGAGCTGTTGCCGGAGTCCCTGGCCAGGGTCGATGCCGGCGGCACCGTCAAGACGGTGTCGGTGGCCCTGGTCGACGATCTGCGGGTGGGGGACTACGTGATCCTGCACGTGGGCTACGCCCTGGCCCGCCTGGACCCGGAGGAGGCCGAGCGCACCCTCGCCCTGATCGCCGAGATGGCCGAGGCCGGCGCCGGGGCGGCGTCATGAGATACGTCGACGAGTTCCAGGACCCGGCCCTGGGACGGCGCCTGGTCGCCGCCATCGGCCGGGCCGTCCGCACGGGCACCCGCTACAACCTGATGGAATTCTGCGGCGGCCATACCCACGCCATCGCCCGCCACGGCCTGGAGGACCTGCTGCCGGAGGCGGTGAACCTGATCCACGGCCCCGGCTGCCCGGTCTGCGTCCTGCCGGTGGGCCGTCTCGACATGGCGCTGCACCTGGCCCGCCGGCCGGAGGTGACCCTGTGCACCTACGGCGACATGATGCGGGTCCCGGGCAGCGGCGGCGACAGCCTCAACAAGGCGCGATCGGACGGCGCCGACGTGCGGATGGTCTATTCGACCCTGGACGCCGTCGCCATCGCCGGCGCCGAGCCGGACCGCGAGGTGGTGTTCTTCGCCGTCGGCTTCGAGACCACCACGCCGCCGACCGCGATGGCGGTCCGGCAGGCCGACGCCCTGGGGCTCGCCAATTTCTCGGTGTTCTGCAACCACGTCCTGACTCCCGCCGCGATGCGCCGGATCCTCGGCGATCCGGACGGCTCGGACGGGGCGCGGCTGGACGGCTTCATCGGCCCGGCGCACGTCTCCACCGTCATCGGCTCGGCGCCCTACGCGGAGTTCGCCGACACACACGGCAAGCCGGTGGTGATCGCCGGGTTCGAGCCGCTGGACGTGCTGCAGGCGGTGCTGATGCTGGTCGGCCAGATCAACGACCGCCGGGCGGAGGTGGAAACCCAGTACATCCGCGCCGTCACCCCCGGCGGCAACCGGAAGGCGCAGGCCTTGGTGGGGTCGATCTTCGAGACCCGGGGCTCCTTCGAGTGGCGCGGCCTCGGCGCGATTCCGGAGTCCGCGTTGCGGTTCCGCCGATCCCACGCGCAATGGGACGCCGAACGGCGCTTCGACCTGCCGGACCTGAGCGGCCGCGAACACCCGGCCTGCGCCTGCGGCGACATCCTGCGCGGCGCCAAGACGCCCCGGGACTGCCGCCTGTTCGGAACCGCCTGCACGCCGGACACGCCGCTCGGCGCCTGCATGGTGTCGTCGGAAGGCGCCTGCGCCGCCCACTGGACCTACGGCCGGTTCCGGGACGAGGCGCGCCATGCGGGCTAGGGGCATGGCGCCATTGGATCTCGAGTCCGGCCGGGTGGACATGACGCACGGTGCCGGCGGCCGTGCCATGACGCAGTTGATCGACCAGGTGTTCGCCGCCGCGTTCGACAATCCGCTGCTCGCCCAGGCCAACGACCAGGCCTGTTTCGAACCGCCGCCCGGGCGCCTCGCGCTGGCCACCGACACCTTCGTGGTCACCCCCCGCTTCTTTCCGGGCGGCGATATCGGGGCGATGGCGGTGCACGGCACGGTCAACGACATCGCCATGGGCGGCGCGCGGCCGCTGTATCTGACCGCCGGTTTCGTGATCGAGGACGGGCTGCCGCTGTCCGAACTGCGGCGGATCGTCCGGTCGATGGCCGATGCCGCGTCGCAGGCCGGGGTGGCGGTGGTCGGCGGCGACACCAAGGTGGTCGGGCGGGGCCAATGCGACGGCCTCTACATCAACACCACCGGGCTCGGGGTGATCGCGGATCCGGCGATCCGGATTTCCGGCGACCGGGCGCGGCCGGGCGACGCGATCCTGATCAACGGCCCGATCGGCGATCACGGGGTGGCGGTGATGGCGAGCCGCGAGAACCTCGCCTTCGAGACGCCGATCCTGTCCGACAGCGCGGCGCTCAACGGTCTGGTGGCGGCGATGCTGGACGCGGTGCCCGAGGTCCGGGTGCTGCGCGACCCGACGCGCGGCGGCCTGGCGGCGACCCTCAACGAACTGGCTCACCAGTCCGCGGTCGGCATGGACCTGGACGAGGCGGCGATCCCGGTCCGCGCCGCGGTGCGCGGGGCCTGCGAACTGCTGGGCCTCGATCCGCTGAACGTGGCCAACGAGGGAAAGCTGGTCGCCATCTGTCCGCCCGAGCGGGCCGATGACCTGCTGGCCGTCATGCGCGCCCACCCGCTGGGCCGGGACGCGGCGCGGATCGGCACCGTCACCGGGGAGGCCAACCGCTACGTGACCCTGACCACCCGGCTCGGCGGCAGGCGGATCGTCGACTGGCTGGCCGGCCCGCAGTTGCCGCGCATCTGCTGAGCGTCGCCCATCCTCCGGATCGCCGCAGGGCGACCCGGCGCCGTTCGGGAGGGCCGCGACGTGGTCCGGGATCCCGTCTCGAAGGGGGCGACGTC
>JANQGL010000320.1 GCA_028277325.1 Magnetospira sp. | reverse complement strand
GATCACCACCGTCCGCGCGGTGCGCTCGGAAATGAACGTGCCGCCGTCGGCCAGGATCGACGCCCGGCTGCGCGGCGCGGCGGACGAGACCCGGCGCCGGCTGGACGTCCACCGCGACCTGATCCTGCGCCTCGCCCGGCTGTCCGGCATCGGGCCGCTCGACGGCGCGGTGCCGGCCGGGTCGGTGCAGGCGGTGATCGACGAGGCGACCCTGGTGCTGCCGATCGCCGAGGTGATCGACGTGGCGCGGGAAAAGGCGCGCCTGGAGAAGGAGATCGGCAAGCTCGACGCGGAGGTCGCCAGGGCCGACAAAAAGCTGGCCAACCCGGGCTTCCTGGCCAAGGCGCCGGACGAGGTCGTCGAGACCGAGAAGGAGCGCCGCGACGAGGCGGCCGCGGCGCGGGCCAGGCTGGCCGAGGCGCTGGAGATGCTGCGGGCGGCCCTGTAGGGGAACGCCGAAATCGGCCCGCCCCCCTATTCGAAGGGCGCCTCGGCCAGGATCGTGAGGAAGCGGTCGCGCCAGTGGTCCAGGGTGTTGTCGTGCAGCACCTTGAGCATCACCTTGTGGCGGTCGATGCGCTCCTCCTGCGGCATCTCCAGGGCCTGGGCGATCGCCTCGGCGGTACTTTCGAAATCGAACGGGTTGACGATCAGCGCCCCGCGGTCCAGCTCGCGCGCCGCCCCGGCGAAGCGGGACAGGATCAGCACCCCCGGGTCCTTGGGGTCCTGGGCGGCCACGTATTCCTTGGCCACCAGGTTCATGCCGTCACGCAGCGGCGTCACCAGGCCGGCCCGGCTCTTGCGGTAGAACACCGCCAGGTCCTGGCGCTTGAAGCTCTGGTTCAGATAGTTGATGGGCACGAAGTCGAAGTCGGCGAGGCGTCCGTTGACGCGTCCCGCCTCGGCTTCCAGGGTACGGGTGATCTCCTTGTATTCCGGGACCTCGGCGCGCGACGGCGGGGCGATCTGGGTCAGTTGCACCTTGCCGCGATAGGCGGGGCGGGTTTCCAGGAACCGCTCGAAGGCCTGGAACCGCTCGACGATGCCCTTCGAATAGTCCAGGCGGTCGACGCCGATCACCCGTTGTATGCCGTGCGAGGTGACGTCCAGGCGCTTGGCCAGCGCCGAGCGGGCCGACCGCTGGCCGAGCTTCTCGAAGTCCGCCGTGTCGATGCCGATCGGAAACACCTCGGCCCGCAGGGTGCGGCCATAGGCATGCACCCGGTTCTCCGACATCAGGCCGCCGCCCGCCTCGTGCACGATGTAGTCGCGGAACGCCCGCAGGTCGTTCTCGGTCTGGAACCCCAGGAGGTCGTAGGCGCAAAGATGCTCGATCAGGGTGGCGTGCGACGGCAGGGCGGTCAGGATCTCGGTGGTCGGGAACGGGGTGTGCAGGAAGAACCCCATCGGCCGCTCGATGCCCTGGTGGCGCAGCTCGCTGCCCAGCGGGATCAGGTGGTAGTCGTGAATCCAGATGGTGTCCTTGCCCTCCAGCAGCGGCGCCAGGGCGTGGGCGAACATGGTGTTGACGCGCAGATAGCCGGAGTAGTCCTGCTTGTTGAACCCGGTAAGGTCGAGCCGGTAGTGGAACAGCGGCCACAGGGTCCGGTTGGCGTAGCCGTTGTAGTACTCCTCCAGGTCCTTGCGCGACAGGTCGAGGGTCGCGTACTCGACCTTGCCGACGCCGGTGATGGACGGTTCGAGGGGCGTGCGGGCGGCCGTCTTGCCGCTCCAGCCGAACCAGATCCCGCCCTTCTGGCGCAGGGCGTCCTGCAGCGCCACGGCGAGACCGCCGGCCGTCGCCTTGGTGTCGGTCGGCGCCGCCACCCGGTTGGACACCACCACGAGTCGGTCCACGATAACCTCCTTTGCCCGCGTCTCGCGAGGCAACATACCGAGTTCACGAATCTGCTGATTGGCCGGCCAGGATAGCACAGGTCACGGCGCCACCGTGCAAATACCCGTCTACTCGGCGCCGATCCGCTTCCGCCATTGGGCGATCTGGTGGCGCCGCCGCTCGGCGAAGGCCGCCTTCTTGTCGGCCGGGGACGGCGGCCGCGCCGCGGCGCGGCGCAGGCGGTCGAGGCGTCCCGTCTGCATGGCGGCCAGCACGGTGAACGGTTCGCGGTCGCGCAGGGCGCGCCACGCGTCGAGTTGCGCGCGGCGCCGTTCGGCCGGCGTGGCGGCGGTCCGCTCGGCCGCCAGGCGGGACCGTCCCAGCCGGTTGAGGCGCTCAGTGCCTGCGTGGTCGACGGTCGCCACCGGACCGGTCGAC
>JANQGL010000094.1 GCA_028277325.1 Magnetospira sp. | reverse complement strand
ACCCGCTGTCCGGGGAGGACGCCCGATGACCGGCGAACCGAACTCGGCCCGCGTCCCGATGGCGGGGCGCCCCTGTCCCGCCTGCGGCCGTCCGGCGGTCCACGCCTACCGACCGTTCTGCTCCGGGCGCTGCGCCGACCTCGACCTCGGCCGATGGCTCGACGGAACCTATTGCGTGGCCTCGGACGAGGAGCCGGGCGACGACGAAACGCCGGCCTGAAACGTCGGAAAAGGGTCACGAAACCGTCGCCATGACCCTGGACAGGCCGAACGAATTCCTCTATACAGCGCGTCTCGCGGCGCCGCAGCCGATCCCGAGACGCCCGGGTAGCTCAGTTGGTAGAGCACATGACTGAAAATCATGGTGTCGGCAGTTCGACTCTGTCCCCGGGCACCATTAAAAACCCCCGCTAGGTCAATCGCTTGGCGGGGTTTTTCGTGGCGGAACGGGGCGGGAACATCGGTGTTGTCCAACTTTTCAGGCGTCGGCGTTCCCGGTTTGCTCCGCCGCCAGGGCCGCCGCGATGTCCTCCGGGCCGCGCGCGAAGTCCCTGCGCAGGGTGGGGAGGGAGCGGGCAAAGCCTGTTGTTCCGCCGGCCGCCGCCTGATACACGGAACCTCTCGCCCGACGTCTCCCGAGGAGGTCCCGCGTGCTGCGCCGACTTTACGACTGGACGCTGGACCTGGCCGGCCATCGCCATGCCCTGCCGGCCCTGGCCCTGGTGTCGTTCGCCGAAAGCTCGTTCTTCCCGGTGCCGCCGGACGTGCTGCTGATCCCGATGGTCCTGGCGGCGCGCGACAGGGCCTGGCGCTACGCCGCGGTGTGCACCCTGGCCTCGGTGCTCGGCGGCTACGCCGGCTACGCCATCGGCGCCTTCCTCTTCGACGGCGTCGGCATCGCGGTGCTGGAGTTCTACCACGCGCTCGAAAAGTTCGAGCAGGTCCGCGCCGCCTACAACGACAACGGCTTCCTGATCGTGTTCAGCGCCGGATTCTCGCCGATCCCCTACAAGGTGTTCACCATCGCCTCCGGGGTGACCGGCCTCGATCCGGTCGAGTTCGGGTTCGCCTCGGCGGTGTCGCGCGGCGCCCGCTTCTTCCTGGTCGCCGGCCTGCTGTGGTATTTCGGGGAGCCGATCCGCGCCTTCATCGAGCGCCACCTGGGCAAGCTGGCCCTGCTGTTCGTGGTCCTGCTGGCGGGCGGCTTCGCGCTCGTCAAGTACCTGCCGTGAGGCGGCCGGTGGGTGCCCTGTCGCCGCGTGTCCCGGCCCTCGCCCTGCTGGCGATCTGCGCCGCCGCCCTGGCCGCCGCCCTGGCCGCCCAGCACCTGTTCGGCCTGCGGCCCTGCATCCTGTGCCTCTACGCCCGCGTCCCCTACGCGGTGGCCGGCGGCCTGGCGGTCCTGATCCTGATCCGGCCGCCGTCGGCGCGCCCGGCCCTCGCCCTCGCCGCCCTGGCCTTCCTTTGCGGCGCCGGGCTGGCCGGCTACCACGCGGGCGTGGAGCAGCACTGGTGGGCCGGCACCGAGGGCTGCCAGGGCGGCTTCGGCGACGCCCGGTCGATCGAGGAGCTGCGGGCCCGCCTGGCCCGGGCGCCGCTGCGCCGCTGCGACGAGATCACCTGGTCGATTCTCGGGGTCTCGATCACCATCTTCAACCTGATCGGGTCGCTCGGGGCGGCGGCGTTCGCCCTGCTGGCCCGATACCGCATGACAACGGAGAGCCGGCCATGACCATCGATCGCGCGATGCCGCGCCCGCGCCACCTGCCGGGCGACCTGTCCGGACGCCGCCTGGTCGACCGCATGCTGCGCGTCAACCACGCCGGCGAATACGGCGCGGTGCGCATCTATCAGGGACAACTGGCGGTGCTCGGGCGGTCGCGCCAGGCCGACCTGCTGGGCCACATGCTGGAACAGGAGAGGGAGCACCTGGACACCTTCAACCGCCTGGTGGTGTCGCGGCGGGTCCGCCCGACCCTGCTGACCCCGCTGTGGCACGTGGCCGGGTTCGCGCTCGGGGCCGGCACCGCCCTGTTGGGCGAGCGGGCGGCGATGGCCTGCACGGTGGCGGTGGAGGAGGTGATCGACCGCCATTACGCCGATCAGGTGGCGACGCTCGACGACGACGAGCCGGAGCTGCGGGCCACCTTCGAGAAGTTCCGCCAGGAGGAACTGGAACACCGCGACATCGGCTACGCCAACGGGGCCGAGCGGGCGCCCGGCTTCGGGCTGCTGACCGGGATCGTCAAGCGCGGCTCGCGAATCGCCATCTGGCTCAGCGAGCGGCTGTGAGCCGGCGCCGCGCGATCCTCGCCGCGG
>JANQGL010000077.1 GCA_028277325.1 Magnetospira sp. | reverse complement strand
CGAAACGGCCTGCCGCCTCGCGCAAATCTCAAGAAAACCGAGACGGTTTTCGCAGATGAGATTTGCGCGGCCCTTTGGAATCGCGGGCGATTCACCCTCGCAACGGAGCCCGGCCCGACGGCCGGCTCCGTTGTGAGCGATCGCGCGCGAGGCCCCAACATGATTGTCTACAGGCCCTAGGTAAAACTTTGAGTCTCGTGTGGTTTGGGAGTCGCAGTTCGCCATTGAGTTCGGCCCCGAATACTGTCGCGAATTTCGAATCCACCACACTGGCAAACGCGGGAACACGATCATGCGGGTCAAATTCTGGGGTACCCGGGGCAGCATCGCCTGCCCGTCGCCGGATCACGTGCGCTATGGCGGCAACACGAGCTGCGTCGAGATCGACCTGGGGGCCCACGTGCTGATCCTCGACGCCGGCACCGGCATCCGCCAGCTCGGGGCCGACGTCCTGAAGCGCGGACTGAACTCGGCCCATATCCTGCTGACCCACACCCACTGGGACCACATCAACGGCTTTCCGTTCTTCGCGCCGGCCTACATCCCGAGCGGCGACTACCACGTCCTGGCCGGGCACCTGCGCGACATGGGCGGCATCCAGCACGTGTTCGCCCGCCAGATGGCCGACCCCACCTTTCCGGTGCCGCTCGACGCCATGCAGTCGAAGCCCAAGTTCGAGGACTTCCAGGCCGGGGATTCGCTCGACATCTACCGCGACGTGGCGGTGCGCACCTGTCCGCTCAACCACCCCAGCGGCGCCACCGCCTACCGGATCGACTGCGCCGGGCGCTCGGTCTGTTACGTCACCGACACCGAGCACGTGCCGGGCCAGCACGACCAGAACATCCTCGGCCTGATCGAGGGCGCCGACCTGGTGATCTACGACTGCACCTACACCGAGGACGAGTTCCCGTCCAAGATCGGCTGGGGGCATTCCACCTGGAACGAGGGGATGGCCCTGTGCAGGACGGCCGGAGCCCGCAAGCTCGGCATTTTCCATCACGACCCGTCGCACGACGACGCCTTCATGGACCGCATCGCCGCCGAGGCGCAACTGGCCTGGCCGGACGGCGTCGTGGTGTGCCAGGACTTCATGGAAATCAACCTCGATTGAAGCGGTGGGCGGTATCCGGCGGAACGTCGTCGGCGACGGGATGTTCGGCCGGCTGATCGTCGATCCGGACCGGTTCCGGCCGTTTCCCGGCGCGCCCCATGCCTTCGGGCGCGGAATCCGGGGCTTCTCGCGGGGGTCCGCCGGGATGCGGTGGAGAGGATACGCGGCGGCGTTGGCGGTGGGGCTTCTGTCGCTTTGGGCCGCCGGCGCGTCGGCCGACGGTTTGGCGGATCTGGGGACGGCGCGGGTGGTGGCGGTGCCGGCCGGCGACACCCTGGCCATCCTGCCGCCGATCGACGGCGCCGAACAGGTGCGCCTGACCGGCCTCCGGGCGCCCCGCGAACCCCTCGGCCGGTTCTCCTTCGGTTCGTGGCCGCTGGAGGAGCGGTCGCGCGCCGCCCTGGAGGATCTGACCGTCGGGCGGCGGCTGCGCCTGCGTGCCGGGGGCCGCGCCATGGACCGCCACGGCCGGCTGCTGGCCCAGGCCTACCGCGACGGCGACGGCCTGTGGATTCAGGGGGCGATGCTTTCCGGCGGCCTGGCGCGGGTCGAGACGTTTGCCGGCAACGATGCCCTGGCGACCGAGATGCTGCGCCTGGAGGCGCGGGCGCGCAAGGCCGGCAAGGGCCTGTGGGCGGATCGGTTCTACGCGCCGCGCCGGGCGGCCGACGTGACGGGCCTCGAGCGCCTGCTCGGGGCCTTCGTCCTCGTCGAGGGTCCGGTGCGGACGGCGGCCAGGGTGCGCGGGACCGTCTACCTGAACTTCGGACCGGACTGGCGGACCGATTTCACCGTCCGCCTCAAACCGGCCGCCCGGCCCCGATTCGA
>JANQGL010000055.1 GCA_028277325.1 Magnetospira sp. | reverse complement strand
TGGTGCGGCGGATCGGCCGCCGTCGGGTGGTCGGGCTGCCGGTCCCTGCGGTGACCTCGGCGGCGCGCTACCGACGCGACGGCTACCTGCGCCGGCCGCTGCGCAACCTCGCCCTGCTGGCCCTGTACCTGGCCGGGGTTTCCCCGCACCGGCTGGCCGAATGGTATGGATAGGCACCTGGTCCTGTTCGCCCGCCAGCCGCGTCTGGGACGGGTCAAGACGCGGCTGGCCCGCGACGTGGGGGCGGTCGCCGCCTGGGCGTTTCACCGCCGCATGGTGTCCGAGGTCACCCGGACGCTCCGCGACCCGCGGTGGCGTTGCTGGCTGGCGGTGACGCCCGACCCGGCGGTGCGCGCGCATCCCTGGCCGCGCGGCTGGGCCGTTATTGCACAGGGCGGCGGCGACCTGGGGGCCCGCATGGCGCGGCCGCTCGATCGCCTGCCGCCGGGACCGGTGGTGGTGATCGGCAGCGACGTTCCCCGGATCACCCGCGCCCACATCGCCGACGCGTTCCGCCTGCTGGGCGACCACGACGCGGTGTTCGGGCCGGCCGAGGACGGCGGGTTCTGGCTGGTCGGGATCCGCCGCCGGCCGCGCGTGCCGCCGCGACTCTATGCGGGCGTCCGGTGGTCGCGCCCGGACACCCTGGCCGACGCCCTGCGCGGACTGGACGGCCATCGGGTGGGATTCGTCGCCACCCTGTCCGACGTCGACGAGGGGGCCGACCTGCGCGCCGTTTTCCTGCGCCCTTGACGAAACCGCAGACCGGCCTATCCTGCCCGTCGACGGTTCTCCGATGGCCAATGCCTAGGAGATGAAAAGGGAACACGGTGCGGCGTACCCATCAGGGACCAAATCCGTGGCTGCCCCCGCAACTGTGAGCGGCGAGCCCCACCCACCGATGCCACTGGGCAACCGGGAAGGCGGGAAAGGGGTCGTGACCCGCGAGCCAGGAGACCTGCCGTCGACGGCCGCCGGGCAGTGCCCCGACGGTTGATCTGACCGGACGCCGGGGTGGGCGTCGAGGGCAGAGGGGCGCAGAAAACCGCGGTTTCCGAGTCCCCCGCCAGGTTCCCCCCAAGCGTCTCCTTGACCGTTGGCGTGACCGACGCCGACGGCCACGTTGTCGATGCAAAGGAGACACCCACGTGTTGAAGACGACGTTTTCCGCCGCCGCCCTGGTCCTGGCCGCCGCCGTCCCGGCCCAGGCGCATTTCCAGCTTGTCTATACCCCCGAGGTGAACCTCGAACGCCCGGGCGAGTTGCCGTTCCGGCTGATCTTCTGGCATCCGTTCGAGAACGGTCACGTGATGGACATGGGCACGCCGGAATCCTTCTTCGTGGCGCACAAGGGGGCGCGGACCGACCTCGCCGACCGGCTGTCGCCGATCACCTTCCACGGGGTCGGCAACGCCGCCGCCGCGTTCGCCGCCACGGTGCCGGTGAAACGCAACGGCGACTACGTGTTCGGGCTGGTCCCGGCGCCCTACTACGAGGCGAGCGAGGACATCTACATCCAGCAGATCACCAAGAGCTTCGTGAACAAGGGCGGGATGCCCACCGACTGGGCGGACCCGCTCGGCCTGCCGACCGAGATCGTGCCCCTGAACCGGCCGACCAACGTCATCGCCGGCTCCACCTTCACCGGGCGGGTGCTGGCCAACGGCGCGCCGGTGGCCGGGGCCGAGATCGAGATCGAGTACATGGCCGCCGAACCGGACCCGGACACCGACCGCCCGCACCCCCCGACCGCCGAGCCGATGCCGGGCGGCGCCGTGGTCGCGATCAGCGACGCCGAGGGCTACTTCACCTTCGGCATCCCGAAGGCCGGGTTCTGGGGCTTCGCCGCCCTGGGCAGCGGTCCGGACACCGAGCACGAGGGCAAGGAGCTGTCGCAGGACGCGGTGCTCTGGATCCGCGCCTACGAGATGAAGTAGGAGGCCCGCCGCCATGCATATTGTCGACGGCGCCCTGTCCGGCGAGGTGCTGATCGGCGGCGCCGTCGCCACCGCGGCCGGGATCGGGTTGGGTCTGCGCAGCCTGCCGGTGGACAAGATCCCCACCGCCGGGGTGCTCAGCGCCGCGTTCTTCGTCGCGTCGCTGGTCCACGTGCCGATCGGGCCGTCCAGCGTCCACCTGATCCTCAACGGGCTGGCCGGGCTGGTGCTCGGGTGGGCCGCCTTCCCGGCCCTGTTCGTCGGACTGCTCTTGCAGGCGGTGTTCTTCGGGTTCGGCGGCCTCACCGTGCTCGGGGTGAACACGCTCAACATCGCCCTGCCGGCGGTGGCGGTGTACTTCCTCTGCCGGCACGGGATGGCGGCCGCCTCGCCGGTCACCGCCGCCGTCTGGGGCGCCGTCGGCGGCGGCCTGTCGATCGCCCTGACCACGGGCCTGGTGGCGCTGACCCTCGCCCTGTCGGGGGACGCTTTCCTGCCGGCCGCCAAGCTGGTGTTCCTGGCCCATGTTCCGGTGATGGCGATCGAGGCGGCGTTGACCGCGGCGGCGGTGTTCCTGGCCCATCGGGTCAAGCCCGAGCTGTTCCGGGCGGTGCCCGGCTCGATCCACGGAGCCCGGCCATGAAACGCGTGACGCCGCTTCTCCTCCTTGGTGTCCTGTGCGTCGCGGCGCCGCATGGGGCCGAGGCCCACAAGGTGATCGCCGAGGCCTACGCGAGCGGCGACGTCATCGAGGGCGAGATCGGCTTCTCCAACGGCGACATGGCGATCGACGTCGTGGTCGAGGTGTTCGACGACGCCGGCAACAAGATCGGCCAGACGCGCACCGACGGCGACGGCTTCTTCACCTTCCCCCCCACCCGAAAGGCGGTCCACGTCTTCCGGGCCAACCTGGGGGCGGGGCATATCGCCGAACGGCGCCTGGAGATCGCCGACCTGCCGCCGATCGGCGAGACGGCGGGCCCCGAACCGGCCGCACCCGGGACGGCCGGGCTCGATCGCGCCGAACGCGACCTGGTGGCCGAGATGATCCGCCGCGAGATCGGGCCCCTGCGCCGCGAGATCGCGGCCTACAAGGAACAGCGCGACCTGCAGACCATCCTCGGCGGCATCGGCTACATCGCCGGGCTGTTCGGGATCGGCTTCTACGTGGCCGGCCGCCGCCGGAACCGGGATGGCTGAGGGGCTCCCGGCGGCCGGCCCGGTCGCGGCCCTGGACCTGGACCCGGCGCGCGGCGAC
>JANQGL010000008.1 GCA_028277325.1 Magnetospira sp. | reverse complement strand
GCGGCCGTTCGACGGACCGATCGACCTCGGCTGGACCCATCCGCCGCTCAACGCGGCCGACCGGGTGGCCGGCGAGATCGTCCGCCGGATGGGGCTTGGCGGCGCCGCGGACGCCGCGTCGTGACCGCGCCCGCCGCGCCGTACCGACTCAAGGCCTGCCGGCACGGCACCTTCCTGTACAACCCGAACGACCGCTACCTGGGCCGCTCGCTCGACCTCTACGGCGAGTTCTCGGCCGGCGAGGCGGCGGCGTTCGGGCGGCTGCTGCGGCCCGGCGACGTGGCGGTCGACGTGGGCGCCAACATCGGCTGTCACACGGTGGCGATGGCGCGCCGGGTCGGCGAGACCGGGTTCGTGATCGCCGTCGAGCCGCAGCGGCTGCTGCACCAGATGCTGTGCGCCAACGTCGCCCTGAACGGGATGGTCAACGTCCTCGCCCTGCATCAGGCGCTGGGCGCCGCGCCGGGGGTGATCCGGGTGCCGGTGCTCGATCCGGGGAGGGTCCAGAACTTCGGCGGCCTCGGCCTCGACCGCGACGACGCGGCCGGGGAGCCGGTCCCGGTGCGGCGGCTGGACGACCTGGGCCTGCGCCGCTGCCGCCTGATCAAGATCGACGTGGAAGGCATGGAGTCACAGGTCCTCGACGGCGCCCGGCAAACCGTCGCCCGCCTGCGCCCGCTGCTCTACGTGGAAAACGACCGGGTCGGGAAGTCGGCCGGCCTGATGCGGCGGATCGCCGGTCTGCGGTATCGCATGTACTGGCACTGCCCGCCGCTGTTCAATCCCGACAACCACGACCGGCGGCGCGACAACGTGTTCGGAAACATCGTCTCCCGCAACCTGCTCTGCGTGCCGCGCGAATCCCCGGCGCGGGTGACCGGCCTGACGGAGGCGGTTCCGCCCCCGGCGCCGGCGGGCGTCTGAAGCGCACCGACTCGGTCAGCGCTGGTGATAGGGATCGGCGGCGTCGCGCAGGCCGTCGCCCAGGAAGTTGAACGCCAGCACGGTGACGATCACCGCGAACACCGGGGTCATCAGCCAGGGATAGAGCACCACCGCCTCGATGTTCTGGGCCTCCGACAGCAGGACGCCCCAGCTGGTCACCGGCGGCCGGAGGCCGAGGCCGAGGAAGCTCAGCGCCGTCTCGCCCAGGATCATGGTCGGGATCGACAGGGTCAGCGAGGCGATCAGGTGGCTCATGAAGTTGGGCAGCAGGTGGTGGCCGATCACCCGGGCCGGGGTCGCGCCCATCATCTCGGCCGCCGCGCAATAGTCCTCCTCCTTCAGGGCCAGCAGCTTGGAACGCACCGCGCGGGCCAGTCCCGGCCAGTCGAGCAGGCCCAGGATCACGGTGATGCAGAAATAGACCGCCACCGGGTCCCAGTTGATGGGCACCGCGGCCGACAAGGCCATCCACAGGGGCAGCTCGGGCAGCGAGCGCATGATCTCGATGATCCGCTGGATCAGGTTGTCCACCCAGCCGCCGAAATAGCCCGAGATGCCGCCCAGGGTGATGCCGAGCAGGAAGCTGATGGCGATCCCGAGCAGGCCCACGGTCAGCGACACCCGCGCCCCGTGGATCAGCCGCGACAGCATGTCGCGGCCCAGGCGGTCGGTGCCGAGCAGGAACAGGGTGCCGCCGTCGGCCGCGCAGATCAGGTGCAGGTCGCCCGGGATCAGGCCCCACATCCGGTAGCGGTCGCCGCGGCAGAAGAAGCGGATCGGCTGCACCTTGTCCGGGTCGGGGGTGTATTCCCGCTTCAGGTTGGTCATGTCGAGGCGGTAGTCGAGGCCGTAGACGAACGGCCCCACGAAGCGGCCCTCGTGGAACAGGCGGACCTGTTGCGGCGGCGCGTGGATGAAGTCCACGTTGCGGCTGTGCAGGTCGTAGGGGGCCAGGAACTCGGCCACCAGGATGCCGGCGTACATGAGAAGCAGCACGATCCCGGACACCACCGCCAGCCGGTGGCGGCGGAACCGCCACCACATCATGGTCCACTGGGAGGCGGCGTACAGGCGTTCCTGGGCCGGGGTCAGGACCTGATCGTCCTGCGGCGCGAAGGGGTCCGTCGAGACGTAGTGGTCGAGACGGTCCGGGTCGCTCATCGGCGGCCTCCCGAGACCAGCCGGATGCGCGGGTCGAGCGCCGCCAGCAGCAGGTCGGAGACGAACATCCCGACCACGGTGAGCACCGCCAGCAGCAACAGGAACGAGCCGGCCAGGTAGACGTCCTGGCTCTGCAGGGCCGACAGCAGGACCGGACCGGTGGTCGGCAGGCTCATCACCGCCGACACGATCACCGCGCCCGACACCACCTGCGGCAGCAGGTTGCCGATGTCGGCGATGAACGGGTTGAGGGCCATCCGCAGCGGATACTTGACCAGCAGCCGGCGCGGCGCCATGCCCTTGGCCTTGGCGGTGACCACGTAGGCCTGGTTCAACTCGTCCAGCAGGTTGGCGCGCAGGCGGCGGATCATCCCGGCGGTGCCCGCGGTGCCGATCACCACCACCGGCACCCAGAGGTGCTCCAGCACGCTCAAGACCTTGTCCACCGACCACGGCCGGTTCAGGTACTGCGGATCCATCAGGCCGCCGATCGAGGTGCCGAACCAGCGGTTGGCCAGATAGAGCAGGACCAGGGCGAGCAGGAAGTTGGGCGTCGCCAGCCCGAGGAAGCCGAGGAACGACAGCCCGTAGTCGCTCAGGGTGTACTGATGGGTGGCGGCGTAGACGCCGAGCGGGAACGACACCGCGTAGATGAACAGGATGGTGGCGGCGTTGACCACGATCGACAGCAGCACCCGGTCGCCGACCACCTCGGTGACCGGCAGGTTGTATTCGAACGAGTAGCCGAAGTCGCCCTGCAGGATGCCGACGATCCAGTCCGCGTACTGTTCCAGCGGCGACTTGTCGAGACCGTACTGCTGGCGCAGGAACGCGATCTTCTCCGGCGACACCATCTCGCCCTGGCTTTCCAGCTCGGTCACGTAGGCGGTCACGAAGTCGCCCGGCGGCAGCTGGATGATGAGGAAGATCAGGCCGCTGATGGCCAGCAGGCTGACCAGCATGGTGAACAGGCGCCGCATCAGATAGACGTACATGCCGGTTCTCCCCGCGCTCCTATGGTGTCCCGCCGCCGGCCGCGTCGGGCGCGAACCAGAAGGTGTCGGGCCGATAGATGCCGAAATGGGCCCCCGGGTCCCAGCCCCAGACCCCCTGTTCCGGAACGTTGCGCAGGCGCGCATCGACGACCACCGGTTGCAGAACCCCGGCCACCGTGCCGATGGTGAACACCTGGTCGGCGAACCGCTCCAGCATCTCCTTCCAGATCCGCCGCCGTGCGGTCCGGTCGCGCGACAGCATCCATTGCTCGTACAGCTCCAACTGGGCGCGCGCCGCCGGCAGGTCGATCGGTTCGCCGGCCCCGCCCCGGGTTTCCAGATACTGGCCCCAGCGCGGCCATTGCAGATGGACCTGCTGGGTCGGCGCCAGCTCGGTCGGGCTCATGTCGGGGCTCACCAGGGCGTTGTCGAGGCCCCACCAGACGCTCATCATGGTCTGTCCGGAGAACACCCGGTTGCGCAGCAATTCGCGCTGCGACGGCTTGGTGTAGAGCTTGACGCCGATGTCCCGCCAGGACTCGGCGATCAGTTCCAGCACGTCCACCCGTTCGGTTTCCTCGCCGGCCGACTCGACCACGATCTCCAGCGGCCGTCCGTCCGGCAGCAGGCGGATTCCGCGGCCGTCGCGCGCCGTCAGGCCGAGGCCGTCGAGCAGCCGGTTGGCCTCCGTCGGATCGTGGCGGGCCCACCGGCGGGCCACCCGCGGGTCGTGGAGCGGGCTGTCCGGCAGTGCCGAATTGCCCATCTCCAGGGCGAGGCCGAAATAGACCACCTGGTTGATCACGTGACGGTCGATGGCCAGCGACAGGGCGCGCCGGAAGTCGGCCTCGCGCAGCGCCCACCGCCACACCGGGTCGGCCACGTTGAGGTTGGGGTAGAGTGCCACCTGGGACCCGGTGGCCAGCCGCCACAGATGCACCTTGTAGCCGTTGCGGGCCTCCGCCTGCTTGACGAAGGTGTAGTTGCCGAACGCCAGGTATCGGGCCTGAAGGTCGCTCTCGCCGGCCCCCACCTTGGCCGGCACCAGCTTGCCGTCGGTGATCGTCATCACCACCCGGTCGATGTAGGGCAGTTGGCGGCCGTTGGCGTCGACCCGGTGGAAGTAGGGATTGCGCTCGAACACGAAACGGCTGGCCGGCGGCGCGGTGGTCAGATGCCAGGGTTGCAGGGCCGGCAGGTCCGGGTTCACCGCCTTGTACATGTGCGACACCGCGTAGTGCAACGACACCCAGTCGCGGCGTCGCGCCGCCGCGACCCGCGCCGCCAGCCGCTCCGGATCGGCGTAGCGGGCGTGGAACGGTTTCAGGTAGTGGGCCGGACGATAGATGAACAGCGGCGCCGCGCCGGCCAGCATGGGCAGGAACCGGGGATGCGGCTTCGGCCACGTGTAGCGCACCGTGTGGGGGTCGAGCACCTCGAACTCGGGCAGGGCGCCGTCCACCTGCAGTTCCTGCGGCGGTCCGGCCGGCGACAGGTCGGGATCGTTGGCCACGTCCTCCCAGTAGTACCGGAAGTCCTCGGCCGTGAACGGGTGGCCGTCCGACCACTTGTGGCCCTTGCGCAGGTGCAGGGTGAAGATCCGCCCGTCCTCCACCGTCACGTCGCGCAGGATGTCGGGCTTGAGTTCGTAGCCGGTGTCGTAGGTGAGCAGCCGCGCATAGCCGTAGACCACCATCTGCCGGGTGTCCTTGGCGCGCCCCATCAGGATGTGCAGGTCGCCGCCGTGCACGCCCGGCGCCAGGTCGCCCGACAGGTCGACCACCCGCGGCTCCTCGGGCAGCCGCCGTTCGACCGGCGGCGTCTCGCCGGCCGCCACCGCCTCGGCCAGCATCGGCGTCTCCACCGGGCCGGCGGCGGCCGGTCCGGCAAGGACCAGGAGGATCGGCAGGACGAGCGCGCGCCTCATGCGGCCGCCTCCGGAAGCGGTCCTCCGGTGCCGACCAGCACCCGGTGGCCGCCGCCGAGCTCCCGCATCGTCGCCACCGCGTCGCCGGCGATGGCGAACGGGGCCGGCCAGGCGGCCGGGTCGCCGGCTCCGGTGCGCGGCTCGGGACCGGCCTTCGACAGCCAGTCGCCGCTGCCGTCGGGATCGGGCACCGCGGCCAGCAGGGCGCGGGTGTAGGGATGGGTCGGGGCGTCGAAGATGCGGTCGGTCGGGCCTTCCTCGACCACCCGGCCCATGCACATCACGGCGACCCGATCGCACATGTAGCGCACCACCGCCATGTTGTGGGACACGAACAGGTACGTCAGGCCGAGCGCCTTCTGAAGGTCCTTCAGCAGGTTGAGGACCTGCGCCTGGACCACCACGTCGAGCGCCGACACCGGCTCGTCGCACAGCACCAGGTCGGGCTGCAGGGCCAGCGCGCGGGCGATGCCGATGCGCTGTTTCTGGCCGCCCGAGAAACTGTGCGGGAAGCGGTTCATGAACTTGTGGTCCAGGCCGACCAGGGTCAGCAGTTCCTTGACCATCTCGACCCGGAACGCCTTGTCGCCGATGTCGTGGATGCGCAGCGGCTCGGCGATCAGCGCGAACACGGTCATCCGCGGGTCGAGCGAACTGGCCGGGTCCTGGAAGATGTACTGCATGCGCCGCCGGTAGGGGATCATCTCGCGCGCCGACAGCCTGTCCAGATGGACGATGCGGCCGTGGTCGTTGAACCGGATCGACCCGGCGTCGGGCTCGATGGCGCGCATCGCGATCTTGCTCAGCGTGGTCTTGCCGCAGCCGCTCTCGCCGACCAGGCCGAGGTTGTCGCCGCGCCGGATGGCGAGGCTCACCCCGTTGACCGCGTGGCGGGTCGTTCTCGGGGCGCCGAGCCATCCCTTCTTCTTGCCGGTGAAGGTCTTGTCGACGTCGTCGAGGGCCAGCAGGGGCCCCGCGTCGTCGGCCGCGGCCGGCCAGACCGGCTTGTCGGCCAGCAGGTGCGCGGTCCGGCTTTTCACCTCGCGCAGCGGCACCAGCCGCGTGGCGCGGTCGGTGGACAGCCGCGGCAGCGCCTTGAACAGGGCCTTCAGGTAGGGATGCGCCGGACGCCGGAAGATGTCCTCGGCGGCACCGGCTTCCATCACCTGCCCCTTGTAGAGGACCACCACCTCGTCGGCCATGTGGGCGACCACGCCGAGGTCGTGGGTGATCAGCAGCACCGCCATCCCGAGCCGGGCCTTGAGGTCCTGGATCAGTTTCAGGATCTGCGCCTGCACGGTGACGTCGAGGGCCGAGGTCGGCTCGTCGGCGATCAGCAGGCCGGGCGCCGCGATCAGCGACATGGCGATCATCGCCCGCTGCCGCATGCCGCCCGACAGCTCGAACGGGTAGAGGTCGACGGCGCGCGCCGGGTCGGGAAACCCGACCAGTTCCAGCATCGCCGCGATGACCGGCCGGTATTCCCGACGCGGCAGGTCGGTGTGCAGTCCGAGGACGTCGCCGATCTGGTTGCCGATGGTGTGCAGGGGCGACAGGGAGCTCATCGGGTCCTGGAAGATCATCGACACGTGGCCGCCCCGGATGGCGCGCATGCGGGGGCTGTCGGGATCGTGGTCGGCGAGGTCGACGACGCCGTCCAGATCGGGGCGGTGGATGCGGGCCAGGTGCTTGAGGTGCGCGTCGGCGGCCGCCCAGTCGAATCCCGTATGCGCCCCGCGCAGCAGGATGCGGCCGTCGACGATCCGCCCGTTGCGGGGCAGCAGGCCCATGATCGCGCGGGCGACCGTGGACTTGCCGGACCCGGACTCCCCCACCAGGGCCACCGTGCTGCCCGGCCGGACCCGGAACGACACGTCGTCCAGGACCCGCGCCTCACCGCCTTGCAGGCCGAACCCGACGCTGAGATTCCGTACCCGCAGCAGGTCCTTCATCGGTTCCGGGTTCCCAAGACGGCGGCCAGGTTGGCCTGGGTGGTCGGCGACAGGGGAACGCCGCGCCGCTCGGGGGCGCCGGCCGCGCGGGCCACCAGCTGCGCGAACCCGTCCAGGTCCGAGTCGAGGCTCAGCCGGCGCCCCTCGGCGTCTTCCAGGCGCAGCCGCATCCAGCCGTTCTCGCCGTCGCGCCGGGTCGCGTAGTAGGCCAATGCGAGGCGGCTCAGGGCCGCCCAGCGGATCCGGCTCGACGGGCGTCCGGCGAGGCCGATCGCGTGGTCGCAGACCTCGATCACCCGCCGCCGGCGGCACAGCGCGTGCAGTCCGAATCCAACGAACAGCAGCCCGATCGCGCCCAGGACCGCCAGGCTGGCCGGCGCCCGCACCCCGGCCGCCCAGGCCGCCAGGCAGCCGCCGGCGACGAGTCCCGAGACCATCAGGTCGCGTCCGGTCGCGGCGGCGGAGGGGTGGAGGCGGCGCGGTTCGGTCACGACAGGTCCTGCGCCTCCCGGAGACTGATCCAGCGCCCCCCGGCGTGGCGCTGCACGGCGTCGGCAAGGCGTTCGAGGAACCGCCAGGTCGCCGCGTCGTGGATCAGGTGATGGGTCAGCAGGCCGGTCGCCTCGGCGGCGTCCACCCGGCCGCGCCGGCGCGCTTCCAGGTGGCCGACGAGTTGCCCGAGGGCCTGGTCCGCGCCGACGAACCGGCCGCGGTTCGGCCAGTCGATCGGGTCCACATGGGTATTGATGCGGATCAGGCCCGGGGCGGCGCGGCGACCGGGGCGCGGCGCGAACGCGGACAGCAACCGGTAGCCGATCGCCGGCAGGTCGGCGATGAGGCTGTCGCGGATGCGGTTCCAGGGCGGCACCAGGGCCGGCAGCAGCTTGCCGCCGAACAGCAGCGACAAACGGCGCCAGCCGGTGCGCAGGTCGTCCAGGACCTCGCGGTCCGATCGCTCGCCGCCCAGCTCGATCTTCTTCGCGCCGGTCGCCGCGTAATTGCGGTGGTTCCAGCCGTGCTGGAGGATGCTCACCCCCGGCTCGTCGGCGATCCGCTCGTGCAGCGGCTGCCCGGCGTCGCGGGCGATCGCCGCCAGGGCGACCGGCGCCGCGGCGGCGCCGGTCAGGTCGAGCAGCCGGACGAGGCGGGGAGTCGGCATCACCACGTCGTCGTCCCGCCACCACAGGGTGGCCGCGACCCCCAGATCGGCCCAGCGGTCCAGTTCGCTTCCGAGGTTTCGCCAACAGGATTCCATGTCCGCATCCCACCAAACCCGAAAAGACATAGACGCCATGCGTTACCGCTTCATGGCCGTTGCATGACGGTTCGCGCGGTCGCCAGGTCCGCCAGGAACGTACCCGAATCCTCTATACCGTCCATTCGCACCGGAGGAAAGCCGGGAGCGGGGCCGGCCAGCGCCGCGTCGACCGCCGCCGCCAGCGCCTCGGGCGTCAGCGTCGCCTGGTCGAGCCGCGTCGCCAGGCCGCGCCGGGCCAGGATCTCGGCCCGCTGCGCCTGTTCGGTTTCCGCCGCCTCGGCAAACGGCACCAGCACCGCCCGGCAGCCGGCGGCCAGGATGTCCATCACCGTGTTGTAGCCGGCCTGCGACACCGAGACCGCGCAGTTGCGCAGCAGGCCCGGGAAGTCGGGCCGCGCCCGCTCCACGCGGGCGGCGTCCGGCGCCGCGTCGCGCAATGCGGCGAACGACTCCCCGTCGATCCCATGGGCCACCAGCAGGCGCCAGCGCCGTCCGCCGCCACCGCCCAGGCGGCAGGCCTCCAGGGCGCAACGGAACAACCGCGGCCCCACCGGCCCGCCGCCGGCCGACACCACCACCTCGTCGCGGCCGTCCGCGGACGTCGTGTTTCGCGCCTGCGCCGCGAAGCCGGTGTAACGCAGGCGGCCGGCCAGCCGGTCGGCAAGTGGAAACGAGGCCTCGAACGGCACCACCGCCGGATCGCTGTGCACCAGGATATGGTCGAACCGGTCCGAGGCGATGTCCGCCATTTCCCGGTACCGGTCGGCATTCGGCTTGCGGACCAGGATGTCGCGCACCGAGCCGACGATCCTGGCCGGCGGGTCGAGGGCCGCCGCCGCGTCGAGCAGCGGCAGCAGCTCGAACCGCAGCGCCCGGCGGCCGAACGGGAACATCTCGGTGACCACCACCCGCGGCCGGGTCTCGTCCAGCAGGGCCAGCAGCCGATCGCGCCGCGCCGCCCGCATCGACTCGTCGAGGGGCCGCCCGTGCGGGTCGACCAGGCGCCGGAAGGTGGCGTCCTCGGCCCTGAGCGGCGGCAGCTGCACCAGACGCGCGCCGCCGGTGTCCAAGTCCGCGACCGGCGGGCCGCCCGAGGCCAGCGCCACCGGCACGCCGCGCGCCACGACCGCGCGCGCCAGGGCGGCGGCGCGCATCAGGTGGCCGACCCCGAGCAGGTGCTGGACGTGGATCAGCACCCCGCCGCCGTCGAGCGGCAGGTTGGCGCGTTCCAGGGTCGGGGTGCCGTCGCGGCCGATCCGGTAGACCTGGGCGCAGGCGTCGCGAATACGGGGGCGCGGCTTGTCGGTCATGTCCCAGCCGGTGGCCATGGCGTGGACGATGCGCAGCACCCCGCTGTGGGTGACCAGCACGCAGTCGCGGCCGCCCGCCGCCAGATCGGCCAGCAGCGGCTTCACCCGGACCCACAGGGCGTTCGGGCTGTCGCCGCCGGGCGGCGCGAAATCGAGGCCCGGCGCCGCGCCGGCGGCCACCAGCGCCGCCTCCCGGCGCGCCACCTCGGGGCGGTCGAGACCCTCCCAGGCGCCCCACGACGCCTCGACCAGCCGGTCGTCGGTGTCCGCGTCGCGGCCGTGCAGGATCCGCGCCGTCTCGCGGGCCCGCGCCAGGGGGCTCGACAGCCACCGCCAGCCGGCGAACTCCCCGGGGACCCGCCAGGTGGCGGCGGCCGCCCGCCCGGCGGCGCCGAGCGGGACGTCGCTGCGGCCCTGGACCCGCCGTTCGGCGGTCCAGGCGGTGGGCGCGTGGCGGATCAGGGCGACGCGGATCATCGGACCGGCGCCGCGCACAGGGCGTCCAACGCGTCCCCGAGGGTCCGCGCCGCCCCGGCCAGGCCGTGCCGGCGGGCGACCCGGTCGCGTGCCGCGTCGCCCATGCGGGTCCGCCGCGCCGGGTCGTCCAGCAGGGCCGTTACCGCGCCGGCGAGGGCGGCCGCGTCGCCGGGCTCGGTCAGCAGGCCGGTGTCGCGGTCGGCGATCACCCCCGGCACTCCGCCGACCCGCCCGGCGACCACCGGCAGACCGGCCGCCTGCGCCTCCAGCAGGGCCATCCCGTAGGCCTCGTTGACGGCCGGCCAGACCAGCAGGTCGGCGGCCGCGTAGAGCGCCGCCAGACGGTCCCGCGCGCACCCCCCGACGAACCGGACGGGCAGCCCGTCCAGGGCCGATTCCACGGCCGGGCGGGCCGGCCCGTCGCCGGCCGCCAGGAGGACCCAATCGCGGTCCGGCAGCCGGCGCAGCGCCGCGCCCAGCAATCGGTAGGAGGCCAGCTTGTCGCCGTCGCGCATCATCGCCACGCAGAGCAGCCACGGCCGGTGCGGCGGGAGGCC
>JANQGL010000362.1 GCA_028277325.1 Magnetospira sp. | reverse complement strand
CTTTACGCCGAGCGGTTCGTCGCCGCCGCCACCGCGCGGGTTCCCGGCGCCGGGCTGCACCTGCACCTCTCCGCCCCCACCCCGCGCAGCCGCGACCTGGCGCGGCGGCTCATCGCCGCGGCGCCCGGCCTGACGGTGGACGTGGAACCCGATCCGCCGTGGCGGCATCCGGCCTTCTATGCCTGCGAGCGGTTCCTGGTGTTGCCGCGCCTGCTGGACCGCCGGCGGCGGCCGGTGGTGATGCTCGACATCGATCTGGAGGTCGGCCCGGCGTTCGGCGACCTGCCGGCCCGTTTCGAGGGGCACGCGTTCGGCTGCTTCACCAACCGGCGCTGGGAGCCGGCCTCGATCTTTCAGGCGGGTATTCTGGCGGCGGCGCCCGAGGCGCGCGCGCGGACGCTGCTCGACGCCCTGGGCCGGTTCTGCCTGGCCGCGCTGGCCGATCCGGGGACGCCGCCGCCGTTCCTGTGGATGCTTGATCAGGCGGCTCTGTTTTCGGTCCTGGTGGACGCCGGGGCGCGCGGCGAGGACCTGGGGTTCGCGGCCCTCGACGCCCTCACCGGACGGCGGCTGGCCGACTTCGCCCGCACCCCGGACGACGCCGCCGCCAAGCAGGCGGCCTGGCTCGGCGCCATGACCGAGGGACTGGGAACCGAAGGGGCGGCTCGATAGGACGCCAATCAGTTGATCGCCGGCCGCGACCACCCGGCTGTCCGGGCCCGCCGCGCGACCCCCGTCGCCAGACCCGGGTCCTGGAAAAAGCCATGGCACCATAAAGAGTATATATCGATATTCAATACCGTTATACGGGAAAAATATCCGTCATTTCCGTTGTTATGATTATTAAAACAATTTTTAAAATTACTGTTTAATGTTAAAAGGATAATTGTATGCAGATGAACTTCGCCTCCTCACAGCGCGCCATTCGGAGATGATTCCATGACCCTCTCGTCGGTCCAGTTGCGCGCCGTGAACACGGTGGTCGAGGAAGGCAGTTATTCGGCCGCCGCGCAGCGCCTCGGCATGACCCAGCCGGCGATCAGCCAGGCGATCCGCAAGCTGCAGAACACGTTCAACGTGGATCTGTTCGAACAACGGGGCCGGAACCTGGTGCCGACCGATTTGTGTCTCGAACTGTCCCTGGTCACCGCGCAGATCAGGAAACTGGAGAACGAGGCCCTGCTGCTTTTGCAGCGGGGCGAAAGCCTGGAAAAGGGCACCCTGCGGGTCGGCCTCGGCAGCGCCATGCCGGGGATGGCGCTGATCGGCGAGTTCAAGAGAAGTTTCGGCAAGATCACCGTGACCGCTCAGCTCGGCAGCCACTCAAGCATCATCGACAAGGTGATGGAGCGCACGGTCGACGTGGGCATCCTGCCCGACGTCCCGGAGGACGACCGGTTCTTCCGCCAGGTCTGTCTGGAGCAGCAGGTCGTCGCCATCGCGCCGCCGGCGCACCCCCTGGCGCGGCGCGGCCGGGTGTCGCTGGCCGAGTTGGCGCGGTTCCCGCTGGTGTTCCGGTCCGAGGGGTCGTCGACCCAGCGGGTGGTCGATCAGGCCCTGCGCCGGTCCGGGTTCGAGATCGTGCCGGAACTGACCCTGGAGACCCGCGACGGGGTGTGCGAGGCGGTGGCCAACGGGCTCGGGATCGGCTTCATGTGGACCCACGGCACCACCCGCGAGAACGGCATCGCGCGGATTCCGGTCGAGGAACTGGACCGGACCTACGAGGAGGTCGTGTTCCGCCGCGCCGACGCGACCTCCAAGGTCGTCGACGCCTTCTTCCATTCGGTGGCCCAGACGTCGCTGTTCGGGCGCTAGGGCGCCGGGCCGACAAAAGGTGCACCTTTTGTCGGCCCGGCGCCCTAG
>JANQGL010000294.1 GCA_028277325.1 Magnetospira sp. | reverse complement strand
CTTCCTTGGAGTCCAGGATGCGCAGCGGATTGCGCGCCAGGCGGTCGCGGCTGTCCTCGGACAGGTCGTCGCGCCGGGTCTCCAGATAGGCGACCAGGGTGTCGCGATAGGCGGCCCGGGAAGCGGCGTCGCCGAGGCTGTTCAGTTCCAGGGTCACCCGATCGGCCAGCCCGAGGGCGGCCAGGAACTGGGCGCCGAGGGCGACCATCTCGATGTCGGGCTGCGGCGTCTCGACGCCGAGCAGTTCGGCGCCCACCTGATGAAACTGGCGCAGGCGGCCTTTCTGCGGCCGCTCGTAACGGAACATGGGACCGCGATAGAACAGCTTCAGCGGCAGGTTCTGTTGCAGGCCGTTGGAGATGAGGGCGCGCGCCACCCCGGCGGTGTTCTCCGGGCGCAGGGTCAGGCTGTCGCCGCCGCGATCGTTGAAGGTGTACATCTCCTTGGTGACGATGTCCGAGGTATCGCCCAGGGTGCGCGCGAACACCTCGGTGAACTCGAAGACCGGCGTGACGATCTCGCCGAAGCCGTAAAGCCGGGCGACCCGCCAGGCGGTCTCCTCGACGAACCGGTGGCGGCGCGCCTCGTCGGGCAGCAGGTCCTTGGTTCCGCGTACCGGTTGCAACTTCGACATGACGACCAGAATTCTCCTTGAGCGGCATGGACGGCGACCCCCACCGGCCGGCGGGGCGGCCCCGGGTGCACGCCGGCCGGCTAATGGTTCTTGTGCGGAAAGGTCTCGTCGACGTAGCGGTCGACGATCTCCTTGAACTGGCGCCCCAGGTCGCCGCCCTTGAGCACGCAGATGCGCTCGCCGTCGGCATAGACGGGGGCCGAAGGCTCCTCGCCGGTGCCCGGCAGGCTGATGCCGATGTGGGCGTTCCTGCTCTCGCCGGGGCCGTTGACCACGCAGCCCATCACGGCCAGGGTGAAGTTTTCGACCCCGTCGTACTTGACCCGCCAGTCGGGCATCCTGGCCCGCACGTAGTCCTGGATGTCGGCCGCCAGTTCCTGGAACAGGGTCGAGGTGGTGCGGCCGCAGCCCGGACAGGCGGTGACCAGCGGCACGAAGGCGCGCAGGCCCATGGTCTGCAGGATCTGCTGGGCGACGATCACCTCGCCGGTGCGCGCCGCGCCGGGCTCCGGGGTCAGCGACACCCGGATGGTGTCGCCGATGCCCTCCTGGAGCAGCACCGCGAGGGCGGCGGTCGAGGCGACGACGCCCTTGGTGCCCATGCCCGCCTCGGTCAGCCCCAGGTGCAGCGCCCAGTCGCCGCGCGAGGCCAGCCGCCGGTAGACGTCGATCAGGGCCTGCACCTCGGACACCTTGCAGGACAGCACGATGCGGTCGCGCCCGAGGCCCAGGTCCTCGGCCCGGAGCGCCGACGAGACGGCGGATTCCACCAGCGCCTCGCGGGTCACCACGTCCAGCGGCAGGGGATCGGTCCGCCGGCGGTTCTCGTCCATCATCCGCGAGGCCAGGTCCTGATCCAGGCTGCCCCAGTTGACGCCGATGCGGACCGCCTTGCCGAGCCGGCAGGCGACCTCGATCATGGTCGCGAACCTGTCGTCCTTGCGCTTGCCGAAGCCCACGTTGCCGGGGTTGATGCGCAGCTTGTCGAGCGCCTCGCCGCAGGCCGGATGGCGGGTCAGGAGCTGATGGCCGTTGTAGTGGAAGTCGCCGACCAGGGGCGCGGTGACGCCGCGCGCCAGCAGGCGTTCCTTGATCCTGGGGACGGCCTTGGCCGCGTCGTCGTTGTTGACGGTCAAGCGGACCAGTTCCGACCCGGCCTGCGCCAGTTCGGCGACCTGCCGGGTCGAGCCGTCCACGTCGGCGGTGTCGGTGTTGGTCATCGACTGGATGACCACCGGCGCGTCTCCGCCGATCGTGACGTCGCCGACCCTCACGGCCTGGGTTTTTTTCCGGACGATGACATCCATGGTCGGGCTCGCGCGCATCCACCTATCCGCTTGCTGCGCAGTCATGCCCCAAGGCGACCCGTCAGGTCAATGGCGGGATGCCGGAAAATGGATCAGTTGGCGGTGGCGGTGCCGTTTTGCAGGCGCTCGGCGTCCAGGGGCACGTCGTGCAGCACGGTGCCGATCGACCCCAGGGACGGCACCACCGTTCCGTCGACCCGGATCTGCAGGCCGCCGGCGTTGCCGGTGACCAGCTTCAGGCCGTCGCGGTCGGGCACCTGGTAGGTGTCGCCGTTGCGCAACAGGCGGGTGACGATCAGCCGGTTGGTGTCGCTCTCGCGGATCTGGATCCAACTGTCCGCGGTCGCGGTCACCTGAATCCGCGATGCCGTCGCGCCGACGCCGAAGGTGCGTCCGGACTCGACCGCGGGCGGCGGCGGCGGGCTCGGCAGGTCCGGAGCCAGAACCTCGGGGTCGGGCTTCGGCGACGGCACCGGACGGGCGGTGG
>JANQGL010000266.1 GCA_028277325.1 Magnetospira sp. | reverse complement strand
TGCGGCACGAAGGCAGGCGGCGGCGCGACGGCCGGGCGGGCGGGGGCCGGCGACAGGGTCTCCGGGGCCGGCGGTGGCGCGGCGGGCGCCGGCGGTGCGGACGGCGCCGTCTCGGCCGCCGGCTCGGTCTCCGGCAGGGACGCCTGTTGCGCGGCGGCGATCAGGTCGGCGATTTCGCGGCGCCGGAACATCCGCGCCACGTCGAGGGGGGTCAGCCCGCGGACGTCGCGCAGGCTGGGGTCGGCGCCGCCGTCGAGGGCGGCGCGGGCGGCGGCCAGGTCATCGTCGACGATGGCCTTGATGAGGCGCAACGTGGGTTCCGGCGCCGGGCCGACCGTCTGGGCGCGCGACGGCGCCGCCATTCCCGCGACGGTCAGCACCACGGCGACCGCCAACAGCATCCCCCGCAACGGACAAACCTCCTTTCCCCGGGCCCTTGACGCCGGTTTCGCGTTCATCCAACGCGCCGTTCGGCGCCCGTTCCCTATCCGGGGGCCAGCCTACACCGACCCGTGACCAAGAGTATACAGCCCTTGTCGCGCCCGGCGGCCCCGGGCTCAGTCGTGCGGCGGCGGCGCGTCGGGGGGCGGCTGCCGTGCCACCCGGCCCTCCATCGCCTCGACGCGCATCGACAGGCGCGCCAGTTCGTGTCGGGTCTGGTCGAGCACCCGGAACTGCTCGGCCAGCACGTCGCTGAGATCCTGCAGCAGGCGCTCCTGCTGCGCGACATACGATTCAAGAGTGACCAACCGCTCGGTCAGGGGTTCGGAATGGCCGGACATGGCGACTCTCCGTGGAAATGCTTCGGGCGACCGCCCCGATGTCCCGCAGGGGGTCGCTTGGCCTGTCCCGGTTCGAATGATATAGATGGCCGGTCCCGGCTCGACAAGACACGGCCCGCCATCAAGAGGTTCCCGCGATGACCGTCCTCCGAATCGCCGCGCTCCCCGTCCTCCTGTGCGCCGTCGCGCTCGCCGCCGGCTGCGGCACCCGCCTGAGCACCGGCGACGGCCGCGCCCAGGACTCCCAGGGCGCCCGGACACCGGAGATTCAGCCGTCGTTCACCCAGTTCCCGGACATCCCGGTGCCGTCGCGGGCCGACATGGAAGTGGACCGCACCCTGGTGTTCGGCGGCGACTCCGGCTGGTACGGCCGGCTGGTCCTCACCTCCGGCCATCCGCCGGCCGCGATGTTCGATTTCTACAAGCAGGAGATGTCCGGTTTCGGCTGGCAGCCGATCACCATGGTGCGCGCCACGGTCAGCGTCCTGACCTACGTCCGCGACGGACGGGTGGCGACCATCCAGATCGGCGACGGCACCCTGCGCGGCTCCGAGATCAGCATCACCGTGGCGCCGCGCCAGAGCAGCGGTGGCGTCACCAGCGCGCCGGTGACGCCGGCCGTCCGCTGACCCCGGTCAGCCGCCGCCGACGAAACTGGGCTCGCAGTACTGGCGCCGCGCCTTGAGCTGCCGGCACAGGGCCCGCGCCGCGTCCTGGCTGTCCAGCGGCCCGGCCTTGAGGCGGTAGTAGACCCCTTTTCCGGCCCCCAGGTCGACCCGGGTGACCTCCGGTTCCAGGGTGCCGACGAGGGCGGAATGGGCCCGCTTGAGCTGGGTCCAGCCGCGTCGCGCCGCGCGTTCGGACCGGTAGGACGCGATGTGGACCGCCGGCCGCGGGCCCGTCGCCGCCGGCGGCATGCTGTCCGCCGCCGCCCGCATGGACGGCGGCGTCGCCGGCTGCAGCCCGGATTCGATGGCCGCCCGCTCGCGCGCCATCTCGTCGGAG
>JANQGL010000248.1 GCA_028277325.1 Magnetospira sp. | reverse complement strand
GCACCGCCGGGTTCACCATGCAGGACATCCTACTCGAACCCTACGGCGGCGAGGTGCTGGGCCTGTCGGTCAGCCAGACCACCCTGCTGACCGCGCTGCTGGCCGGCGGCACCCTGGCCGGGTTCGCTTTCGCGGCGCGCAATCTGGGGCGCGGCGGCGACCCCAACCGCCTGGCGGCGGTCGGCGCCCTGTGCGGCGTCTTCGCGTTCGCGGCGGTGATTCTCGCCGCGCCCATGAGTTCTGCCACGCTGTTCCGGACCGGGACCGTGTTGATCGGTCTGGGCAGCGGATTGTTCGCGGTGGGCACCCTGACCGCGGCCATGGACCTTGTCGACGAAACCGGCAGCGGCCTGGCGTTGGGTGCCTGGGGGGCGGTGCAGGCCACCGCCATGGGACTCGCGGTGGCGGCGGGCGGCGCCATCCGGGACGGCGTGTCATTGCTCGCCGATCAGGGACTCCTCGGGTCCGCGCTGGTGACCGCCCACACGGGGTATGAAGTCGTTTATCTAATCGAGATTGGATTGCTGTTTGCGACCCTGGCCGTCATCGGTCCTCTCGTCAGTTACCGGCGGAAGGGCAGGCTGCGGTCGTCGACACCGTTCGGGTTGGCCGAATTTCCCGGTTAGCCCACCTGCAAGGAGGCCATGCCATGTTTATCGGCGACATCACTGAGTACATGGACGTTGCGCAAGTCGTCCTATACGCGTTCTGGATTTTCTTCGCCTTGCTGATCATCTACCTGCGCCGGGAGGATCGCCGCGAGGGATATCCGCTTGAAAACGACAACACCGGCGAGGTGGCGACCGGGATGTCGTTCGTGACCTTCCCGGATCCGAAGTCCTTCCTGCGGCGCGACGGCAGCACTTACACGGTGCCGAACGACAAGCGCGACAGCAGCCGCAACCTGAGGTTCCAGCGCGCCGCGCCATGGCCGGGATCGCCGATCGAGCCGACCGGCAACCCGTTCGTGGACGGTATCGGCCCGGCGTCCTTCGCCGAGCGCGACGACACACCGGACCTTACCATCGACGGCACCCCCCGCATCGTGCCGATGCGCACCGACCCGGCGTTCTCCCTGGCGACCCAGGACACCGACCCGCGCGGCCTGCCGGTGGTCGACCCGAACGGCGACGAGGCCGGCAAGGTGACCGACGTGTGGATCGACCGTTCGGACATCCTGATCCGCTACCTGGAGGTCGAGGTGAAGGGCGGCGCGCGTCCGGCGCCGGCCCCGGCCCCGGCCAAGCCGGGCCAGCCGCAACTGGCGCGCCCGGTTTCCGCGGGCGGCAAGAAGGTCCTGATGCCGATGAACTTCGCGACCGTCCGCAAGTCGGAGGTGCAGAGCAACTCGATCCTCGCCAAGCACTTCACCGATATTCCGGTGACCAAGAAGCCGGACCAGGTGACCCTGCTCGAGGAAGACAGGATCTGCGGCTACTTCGCGGGCGGCAACCTGTACGCCGAGACCTACTGAGGAATCGCGTCGCACGATGGGCGGGTATGACCACGAACCGATCCGCGGCCTCCCGGAGCGGCTCCCCAGCGGGGAGCGGCTCCTCTGGCAGGGCGGACCCAAGCGGGCGGCGATCGCCCGCCGCGCCCTGCATGGCCGCAAGGTCGTGGTCTACTTCGCGCTTCTCATGGCCTGGGCCGCCGCCGCCGCCTATTCCGACGGGAAACCGACCGAGCAGGTGGTGGTGGCCGGCTTGGTGCCGATGGTTCCGATGCTGGGCCTTCTGGCCCTCATTCATTTCTATGCCTACCTGGTCGCCAGGACGACCGTCTACACGGTGACCAGCCGCCGGGTGGTGCTCCGGTTCGGGGTGGCCCTGCCGCGGTCGATCAACATCCCGTTCCGGGTGATCCAGGCGGCCGCCATGAGGTCCTTCCCGGACGGCACCGGCAACATCTCGCTGGAACTCGACGGGTCGGCCCACATCGCCTACCTGCACATGTGGCCGCACGCCCGGCCGTGGCGGTTTTCCAAGACGCAGCCCATGCTGCGGGGGCTCGCGGCGCCGGACGAGGTGGCGCGGCTGCTTGGCGACGCCCTGAATGCCGCAAAGCAGGACTCGACGCCGAAACCGCGCCCGCGGCCGAAGGACGAGGCGACCTTCGAATCGCCCATCGACGACGACGGCGCCGCGGCGCCGCGGCTCGACGCGGCGGTGCACTGAGGCTTCCGGGACCCTCTCCGATGCACGACGATCATCACGATCCGAAGGTGCCACGCGGCTTCATCATCGGGGCCGGCGTGCTGATCCTGTTCGCGATGGTGATCACCTTCCTGGGCCGGGTCACCGACACCGGCCGGGTCGCGATGCCGGACTCGCCGATCGTCGAGAGCGTAACCATCCGGTTCGTGGATGTGGGCGGCGGCGCCTACGATGTCCGCGAGCAGGAGACCGGCAAGGTGGTCTTACGCCTTGACGCGTCCAACGGCGGGTTCGCCCTCGGCGCCCTGCGCGGCCTCAACCGGCGCCGCATGCAAAGGGACGTCGACGCCGGCAGGCCCTACGAAATCGCCCGCTTCGCCGACGGTCGGCTGACCCTGATCGATCATTTCGCCGACCAGACCATCGAGGCGGACGCCTTCGGGTCCACCAACGCCGAGACGCTGGCCCGGCTGCTTGCCGCCGCCGCCGCGGTGCATTAGTGTCCGGACGCCGGGTCCGCCGAGCGTCATCCGGGTGGAGACAGACGTGTTCGAGATCACCCTCACCGTTTTCTACGTCGCGTTCATCTGGTGGTTCAGCACCGGGGCGGTCCTGTATCTGGACGGGATGCCGAAACGCACCTTCCTGTGGACCAACTCGATGGCGACGGTGCTGTTCCTGGGGGCGCTGTGGGGGCTCGAGGCGAGCGCCGACGACGATACCGTCGGCGGCGCCTTCTGCGGCCTGACCAGCGGCCTGATCGCCTGGAGCTGGCAGGAGATCACCTTCTACACCGGCTGGATCACCGGTCCGCGCAGGGAGGGCTGCGCCGAGGGCTGTCGCGGCTGGCGGCATTTCCGGCATGCGGTGGCGATCACCCTGTGGCACGAGATCGCGATCCTGGCCAGTTTCGTCATCATCCTCGCCCTGACCTGGGGCAAGGCCAACCAGGTCGGGCTGTGGACCTTCCTGATCCTGTGGTGGATGCACGAGAGCGCGCGCCTCAACGTGTTCCTCGGGGTGTGGAACCTCAACGAGGAGTTCGTCCCGGCGCACCTGGACTACCTGAAGAGCTTCCTGACCAAGCGGCGCATCAACCTGCTGTTCCCGGTGTCGATCACCGCGTCCACGGTCGCCACCGTGTTCCTGGTTCAGGCCATGCTCGATCCGACGGCGACCCATTTCGAACGCACGTCCTATGCCATTTTCACCGCGCTGACCCTGCTGGCGCTGATCGAGCACTGGTTCATGGTGCTGCCGCTGCCCTTCGCCGCGCTATGGCGGTGGGCCCTGAAGTCGCACGAGAGAACCCGCGCCACCCTGGACCGGGTGACCGGCCGCGATCCGCAGCGCCGGGTGGCCGCGTCGCCCGGCGAGCGGATCACCGAACCCGCCCAATGACCGCATCGCGCGGTCCCCGTCAGGACTTCCGCCGAGCGACCCGATCCGAGGACCCCGTCCCATGCCGCACCCCGAGGCCGGCCGCATCGGCCCCAACGCCATCATCCGTATCGCCGAGGCCCTGGAGACGGTCGGCGGCCGCGACCTCGCGGCCCGCGTCCTGACCGCGGCAGGGCTGCGAAAGTACGTCGGGGCGCTGCCCGAGAGCATGGTCGACGAGGCGGAGGTGAGCCGCCTGCACGCCGCCCTGCGCGGCGGATTGGACGGCGACACCGCGGAAGCCGTCTGCCGGATGGCCGGCCAGGCGACGGCCGACTACCTGCTCGCCGTGCGCATCCCGAGGCCGGCGCAGGCGGTGCTGAAACGGCTGTGGCCGTCGGCGGCGAGCGGCCTGCTGTTGAAAGCGATCGGCAATCATGCCTGGACCTTCGCCGGCAACGGCACCTTCACGGTGCGACCGGGCAGGCCGGTGCGCCTGAGCATCGCCGGCTGCCCGGTGTGCCGCGACCTCCGGGGGCCGGACCCGCTGTGCGCCTATTACACGGCCACCTTCGAGGGGCTCTACAGGGCCCTGGTCAGCCGGCGGGCGACGGTGCGCGAGACCGCGTGCCAGGCCGCCGGGGCGCCGGCCTGCGTGTTCGAGATCGTCTGGTAGACCGGCTTCAGCCGCCCTTGCCGCCGCCGTCGTCCGACTCGTCGGACGGCACGACGTCGTGGACCCCGTCGCGCGCCTCGCGGGCCAGCCGGTCATAGAGGCCGAGCGCGTGCTCCAGGCTCTCGGTCTCCTCGTCGTGCGGCGGGTGCCCGAGCAGCACCGCCAGCAGCCCCGGCGCCCCGGCCAGCACCCAGGCCGGGGCCGCGAACGGCAGCGACAGCACGTCGGCCCACAGACCGGGCGGCAGGGCGCCGCGGAACGCGGCGAAGGACTGCGGCGCGACCACCGCCCACAGGTCGGCCGCCGGGACCAGGACCCCCTGGATGCGCGGGTCGGCATGCGCCGCCGCTTCCAGGCCGGCGAGCAGGGCGGCGGCGCCGCAAAGCAGCCATCCGATCGCGTGCACGATCGCCATGCGGGGGGTCCTCGTCGTGCCGGAGGCCCATTGTGCCGGAGCCGCGCAAGGCCTTGCAACCGGTTCCGAAAACCGTTGCGGCGGCGGGGTTGGTTGGCTAAGTTGCGGCCTCCCGGGGAGAGATGGCCGAGCGGCTTAAGGCGCACGACTGGAAATCGTGTTCACCGAAAGGTGTCCGGGGTTCGAATCCCCGTCTCTCCGCCATTTTAAAATTTCCCGTGTTTATGCCCTCCAAAGCCTTGAAAATTATGGAAGTTTTCGGGGTTCGAAACCCCTGATTCCGGCAGTAGCGCAGACGGTCGGAAAACACCAGCCTGATGGCAGTTTTCTTGTCTTCCAGGAGAGGGCTTTTCCAAAGATTACAAGGGTTTGAGAGGAACTCCAGGGAGAGTTCGAACATTTCCCTAAAGGGTCGTTCTGGTTGGCCCCCATTCTGGAGGTTTTCGGCCAGGACCAGTTTCTGCCGTTCCAGCTTCTCGATCTGGGATTCGTAGGCTGAGACCACCGCTTCGCTGGACGTGCCGACGATCCTATCGACCAGCTTGGCGATCTCCTTCTCAGTTTCCGCAATGCCCCGTTTGACCGTGATCAAGGTCGCCTTGGTATGCCTGCGCTGTTGTTCCCAGGCATCGGAAAACATGGTTCGGGCTATGTTGAGCATCGGCTCGGCAGGCCGGAGAGAGTCCAGCAACACTTCGAATTCCCCCTCCACCTTGTCGCGGCGGATGGATTTGCGGTAGCTGTCGCAGCCCTTGTGGAAGCACATGTAGTAAGGATGCCTTGCACCAGTCTTGCTCTTCGACCAGCAGGCGGTCATGGGATGGCCGCAGTCGTCGCAGGCGACCGCGCCGCGCAGGGGAAAGTCCGCGTTCACGTCGGCCCGGGCAGGCGCATAGGCGCGGCCCTGGAGGCGTTCCTGGACCTTCTCGTAAGTCTCGAAGCTGACCAGTCCCTCGTGTTTGCCTGGACGCAGGGATACGTTCCATTCGGGCCGTTCCACCATGCCCCCGTAGATGGGCCGGCTGAAGATGCGGGAAACGGCCTGAATCGTCACCTTGCCGTTCGGCGGCTTCGGGAAGTCCGGCTGCGATTGGAAGAACCGCGCAACTTCGGCCTGCGATTGGAATCGACCGGAGGCCATTCCCTCGAAAGCTTCCTGGATGATCGAGGCGACGGGTTCGTCACGCACCAGCACGTTGCCGTGACCGGCCTGTCCCGTCATTCCGCAACCATACCAGACGCTTCGCGGACCGCTACCCACGCCGAACTGCGGAATTTAGGTTGATTTTGCGAAGGCCTCGATGGGTGTGAGGAATCCGAGGCATTTTCGGGGCGTGGTGTTATAGGTCCATGTGATGTCCTCGATGTCGGTGTCGGAGACGTTTGCGAGGCGGGTTTTTCTCGGGAGGCTGCGGCGGATGATGCCGTTGGCGTTCTCGATGGAGCCGCGTTGCCAGGGGGCATGGGGATCGCAGAAGAAGGCCCGGACCGGCAGGCTTTTGTGGTCGTGGAACTCGCCGCCGTTGTCCAGGGTGACGGTTTTCCGGGCCCGTTTCGGCGCCTGGGCG
>JANQGL010000090.1 GCA_028277325.1 Magnetospira sp. | reverse complement strand
CTACCGGACGCCCGGCAGCCTGGATCAGGTCTATGTCGCCTTCGGCGAATTCCCCGAGTACCCCCCGGGCGCGGTGATGGCGGTGGTGTTGAAACAAGTGTGTGAGTGAGCATGGGCGGCGCGAGAACACCAAACTGGACGAAAGATTTCGAACGGGCGGCGGCTCTGTCGGATATCCGTCGCCGCCGTCTCGCGGAGCGGTTCCGCACGGAGAAGGACCGACTGGACCGGGAACACAAGAAACGAGACGAGGATGCGCGCGAGCGAACCGGCGAGATCCTGGAACACGCGGTGGTTCTCGCGACCCAGGAGCAGGTCGCCGCGTTACGGGCCGATCTTGACGCCTACGACGCTGCCGTGACCGCCGCGCTGATGGAAAACGGCGAGGCCCTGGACGCCGCGCGGGCTGCCGTCGATGACATGCTGGACCGCGCCCACCGTCTGCCCGACGGACGGCGGGTGTTCCGCAGCGCCGACGGCGAGCGGGTCTTCGACGAATTCGGCAACGACGTGACCGACCAGATCTCACCCGACGAGATCGATCCGTCCCGCCCGACCTGGAATGAGTTCGCGGCCGGGCTTGAACGCCAACGCATCCTGGAGCAGGAACGGACCGACCTCCTTGCCTTCCAGGCCCAGGTGGACGAGGCGCGCCAGCGGCTCGATAGCGGCACCCTGACTCAGCAGGACCTCGACCGCATGCGCGCGGACCTCGAGGCCGACATGCCGGAGGCGGTCCGCCGTCAACTCGCGCCGGAGGAACCGGACCAGGCGCCTCCGGAGACGACCGCCCCGGCCCAACCCCTCGATCTGGATGCCATGCGCCGCGACCTCGCCGCCAACCTTCCGGACATGTAGCGCCGGGCACCCACGGCATTTTTCCGAGAACGGCTCTTCGCCCGGCGGTCTCGCTGGAAACTGGTGATCCCCCCGAAGCCTCGCCATACTGAGGTCCGGTGACTCGACCGTTTCGAACCCGCGAGCCGGGGGAGCCATTCTGCCTTGCCCGAAAACGAACCATTCAGCGACCAGGATCAGCGGCTCTTCGCGGTTGCCACCGAACGCGCGGCCAGACGACCCCCGGCCCCCGATCAGCCATCGGGCGATGCGGCTATCGCCGCCGATATCATGCGCCTCAGTCTGGAAAGCCATCGCGATCATCTGCGTCTGGCGACCGACGCCCGGCGCGCCGATGGTCAAGCGTTCCGCGCCTACTGTGGCTACGTCGAAACCACCAAGATCGGTGCGTTCGCAACATGTGAGGCGGACCTGCATCTCTGCGGTGTATATGCCGGACTGGCCGCTGCCTGGTACGAGGCGGCGAATTTCTGCCTGGCGCAGGCGTCCATGTTCCCGGACGTCGGCGACCCCGGGGCCGAGGTCTCCCCGCCGCCGCTCGACGAAAAATCGCCCGGGTTCTGGATGCGTGACATCGGAAAGCGGCTGGATGCCGCAAGTTTCATGGCACAGGGCCAGACCTACCTGCCGCGCGATCCGCAGCGCCAGACCACCGCGCTGCTGCTGGCTGTTCTGATGCTGCGGGCCGTGTGGTTCCACGAACTGGCCCACGGCCTGAACGGTCACACCGGATGGGCGTTGAGCGCCCATGGCCTCACCTGCCT
>JANQGL010000050.1 GCA_028277325.1 Magnetospira sp. | reverse complement strand
GTGGCCGCCCCGGTGTGGCCGTGGACCGGCCCCGCCGCGCGACCGGCCCCGCGTCCGGCGGTGCCGGGCGGGCTCGCCGCTACAGCATAGTCAGCAGCCGGACCACGCCGCCGCAGGCGGCGAGCAGGGCGAGGGCGAGCAGGGTCGAGGCGTAGGGACGGTCCTCCCAGTCCGCGTCGGTCCGGTCCTTGCGGCCGGTGACCATGGCCAGGATCAGGTTGTCGCCCTTCAGGCGATGCGCCACCACCACCGCGACGTGCAGGACGATCAGCGCGATCAGCAGGTTGCCGGACAATTCGTGGATCCCGGTCATCCGGTCGCTCAGGTCCTTGCTCACGTTGCCGGCCAGCGGTCCCTCGTTCCAGATGTCGTCGTTGGCGAACAGCCCGGTCACCGTCTGCACCAGGAGCAGGGCCAACAGGCCGAGCACCGAGAACGCGCCGAGCGGGTTGTGGCCCGGGGTCGCCACCCGCCGGTCCCGGAGGTAGGCGACCACGGCGCGCGGTCCGGGCACGAAATCGCCGAACCGGGACCGGGGGCTCCCCGCGAATCCCCAGACGATCCGGAACAGCACCAGGGCGAGGATGATCTCCCCGGCCAGCATGTGGTTTTCGATCAGCGACGGATCGCCCAACAGGCCGGTCACCAGGGAAAAGGCGACGAGGGCGAACAGCAGCCAATGCACGACGCGGGTCGGAACGTCCCAGACGCGGATCGTCGCCGGGGTTTGTCGATTGTGTTCCATGCGGGCCTCCATGCGGGGATCGAACGGTTGCCGCCAGTTTTGTGATGTCGTTGCGATCCGTCAACCGCCGACGCCGTATGGCGCTTCCCGGTGCGTCGTATTACCATGTCTTGTGTGGTTTGGAGATCAGCGCAGGCATGTCCCATGGCGACGAGTCGGGTACCTTGATGCGACCGCTTCTGACGGCGGCGGTCGGCATCGTCCTGGTGGCCATCGCGATCGGCACCAATCTGTTGATCCTCGAAGACGAGGAGGGGCCGCCGATCCAGGAATCGGCGGGTCCGGTGATGCCGCCGGCGGGGGCCGGCACGGACCCGGCGGGGGAGGACACCCTGGGGGCGCCGCGGGATGACTCCCCCACCGCGACTCCGCCCCCCACCTTCGACGTGGTGCGGATCAACCCGCGCGGCGACAGCGTGATGGCGGGGCGCGCGGCGCCGGGTGCCAGGGTGACGATCCGCGACGGCGAGACCCTGATCGGCGAGGTGACCGCCGACGGGCGCGGCGAATGGGTGTTCCTGCCGGAACGGCCGCTGCCGCCGGGCAGCCGCCAGCTCGTCCTGGAGGCGGAGGCGCCGGACGGCACGCGCCGGGCGTCCGACCGGGCGGTGGTCCTGGTGGTGCCCGAGCACGGACGCGATGCCGCGCCGGACGGATCGCTGGCGGTGGCGGTGCCGCGCGACGGAACGGGACCGTCGCGGGTCCTGCAAACGCCGGCCAGGGGCGTCGAGGGACCGCGCGGACTGGCCATCGACGTGCTCGACTACGACGACGCGGGCGGCCTGGCGATCGGCGGCCGCGCGCAGCCCGGCGACACGGTGCGGGTCTACCTGGACAACGTCCATCTGGGGGACGCGACGGCCGGTCCGTCCGGCCATTGGACCCTCACCCCGGACCGCGCGACGCCGCCCGGCCTGTACACCTTGCGCGCCGACTCGGTCGACGGGACGGGCCAGGTTCTGGCCCGGGTGACCACGCCGTTCTCCCATGCCGAGCCGTTGGGCCTGGCGCCCGGCGAGGCCTTCGTGGTCGTGCAGCCGGGCAACAGCCTGTGGCGGCTGGCCCGCCGCACCTACGGCAGCGGGTTCGCCTACAGCCTGATTTTCGAGGCCAACCGGGAGCAGATCAGCGACCCCGACCTGATCTATCCCGGCCAGGTGTTCGCGTTGCCGGTGGAATCGGGGGCGGGCGGCGGCCCCGGGGGGGATGGTCGGTGAGTCGGGGTCATCTGGTCCTTTTCGTCCTGTTCGGACTGGTCCTCGGCGGCATCCTGCTGCTCGGAGGAGACGCGGACACCCCGGTACCGCGCGACACCGCGTTGCTGGACGGAAAAGCCTCGGCGGCGGTGATCACCGCGGCGGCGGCATTGATCGTCTGGCTCCTGACCCAGTTCCGGGGCATGATCGAGGCGCGCGACGCCCGACGCAACGCGCAGATGGCGATCGCGCGGGTCCTGAAGGCCGAGATCGCCGTCAACAACGCGGCCCGCCAGCGGTCCGCGCGATCGTTCGATGACGCGATCAAGATGCTTCGCGAAAAGCCGGACTATCAGCCCTACGTATCGGTCGAGGCGGAGAAGAACCCGATCTTCGAACAATACCTTTCGGAACTCTCGCGACTTCCCGAGGAGGTGGTCGGGCCGGTCGTCGATTATTACAAGCACGACGGATTTCTCAACAGCGTCATGCAGGACATGACCACCTCCCGCTTTGCCGGGCTTGAAAGCGAGCGCAAGATCCGGCTGTTGACCTACCTCAACAGCGAACTGATCAAACCCTATGACGAGAAAGCAAACGACGCAATCCGGCACCTGGATGCCTTCATCCAGAGCCGCAAACGATCCCTATGGTAGGGGGCACCGGAGGGCCGCCGATCCTCCGTCTTTCGAGGGTCAGACAATCGGAAGGATCGGTCCGTACGCCTTGTTGTTGCGTTTCATTTCGCCCACCTTTTCCATTCGACGCCATCGGGTAAAGACAACGTCGCCTTTACCCGGATTTATTCTAGTCCCGTTATTGCGTCCGTTCAAGCGCAAACCAACGCCCGGACATGGTGGACTATCCCCAAGCCATTCATATGAATGACAAATACCACTTCCGTCGCGTCTTCCGGTCGACGGCGCGCCTGCCCGGTCCAGGATGGATGGCGGACGGCGCCCGGCCGCTAGTGCAGCGATTCACCAAACGAATGTCGACCTTCGCCCGAATCTTTCGTTTGGATCGCTGCACTAGGATCATTGCTCGTCGGACGCTGCCAAATCCCTTTCAGACGGCGAACACGGCGCTGATCCTGTCTCCGATCTTAACGGCCTTCTGACGGATCGCGCCGCGCCTCGGGTAGTCGGCCACCCGCACCAGGGATTCCAGATTGTACAACAGCCGGCCAACAAGTTGGCCGGCCGCGCCGGCGGTTTCCGCCTCGGCCGACAGAACGTAGGTCGGGAAGGCGTCCATGGTCAGGGCGAGAAAGCTGTAGCCGGTTTTCAGGACGAACTCGTCGACCGCGTCGATGACCCCGAATCCCATGTGCCGGGCGAACTCGTGATTGGCGTAGTCATGGCCAAGGATGAATCCGTCCGGCCTGACCTTGGGCGCGAAGGCGGCGAGGTCCGACGCCACCGCCTCGTAGCTGTGCAGGGCGTCGACGTAGATCCAGTCGAACTGCCGGTCGGCGAACGCCGCCGCCGCGTCCTGGGAGCAGGCCCGATGGACCGTCACCCGGCCGGCGCGGATTTCGGAGTCGAACCGCGCCAGGATACCTTCGTAACGCGCCTGTTGGTCCCCGTCCGGTGCGTTGTTGGGATCGTTCGCGTAGTCCGGCCGGCTCTGGTGCGCCCAGGGGTCGATCAGGTGCAACCGGTCGGGCCTGGCCCGGTCCAGGATGGCGCGCGAGAACCCGCCCTCGGCGACGCCGATTTCCGCGACCTCGCCGCCGGGCGGCAGAAAACCGAGAAGCTGCTCCCGATTGAGGGGAAGGAGATACATGTCGAACCCCGTTCCAGGCGGTCGCGGTACGCCCGACCGGACTTGAATGGACCATGGATCGCCTTGGCTTACAAGGGACCGGTCCGGCCGGCCGGGGTCGTGACCTCCGCGCCGGCGGGCATGCCGTGCGGCGCGCCGTCCAAACTGTTTCTGGCCCGGCCGTGTTCCGGGTAAAACGGTTCTTCGCCAAGACCACGTTTCCGGGACCAAGACATGCTGGAATCTCTCAAGATCATCGTGCCCCGCGTCCATCCGGCCGGCACCCCGTTCATCGCCCTGTTCGCGCTCGGCGCCCTCGTTCTGGGTCTGCTGTGGCCGCCGCTCGGCTGGATCGGCGCCCTGCTGACCCTGTGGTGCGTCTACTTCTTCCGCGACCCGGACCGGGTGACCCCGGCCCGCGAGGGGCTGCTGGTCAGCCCGGCCGACGGCGTGGTGCGGAAGGTGGACCGCGCAGCGCCGCCGCCGGAGCTGGAGATGGGCGACTCGGCGCGGCCCCGCGTCTGCGTGTTCATGAACGTGTTCAACGTGCACGTGAACCGGATCCCGATCGGCGGCACGGTGCGCAAGCTGGCCTACCGGCCGGGCAGGTTCCTCAATGCGTCGCTGGACAAGGCCAGCGTCGACAACGAGCGGATGTCGCTCCGCCTCGACCTGTCGCGGCCGGCCGGCGGCACGCCGCGCGACCTGGCGGTGGTGCAGATCGCCGGCCTGGTGGCGCGGCGCATCCTGTGCGAGGTGCGCGACGGGCAGCCGGTGCGGACCGGCGACCGGTTCGGGATGATCCGTTTCGGCAGCCGGGTCGATGTCTATCTGCCGGACGGCGTCGCGCCGCTGGTCGCCGAGGGGCAGACGGCGGTCGCCGGCGAGACCGTGATCGCCGACCTGCACGGCACCGAGGGCCGGCGCAGCGGGGTGGTGCGCTGATGTTCCGGCCGCGCCGCCGCCGCCTGCGCGGACTCAACTTCAACGTCCTCATTCCCAATATCCTGACCCTCCTGGCGACCAGCGCCGGCCTGACCGCCATCCGCTGGGGGCTGCAGGAGAAATGGGAGCATGCCCTGCTGGCGGTGCTGGCGGCGGCGGTGCTCGACGCCCTGGACGGCCGCATCGCCCGGCTGCTCAAGGGGACCAGCAAGTTCGGCGCGGAGCTGGATTCGCTGTCCGACTTCGTCGCCTTCGGGGTGGTGCCGGCGCTGCTGATGTATTTGTGGGCGCTGGAGGATGCCGGCCGCTTCGGCTGGACGGTGACCCTGGTGTTCGCGTTGGCCTGCGGGCTGCGGCTGGCCCGCTTCAACGTGACCGACGGCGGCGGCGACCTGCCGGCCTGGGCGTCGCGCTTCTTCACCGGGGTTCCGGCCCCGGCGGCGGCCGGGCTCGGCCTGCTGCCGCTGCTGCTCCACGTGCAGTTCGGCCTCGATGCGTTCCGGCACCCGCTGTTCGTGGTCGCGGTGATGCTGCTGACGGCCGGCCTGATGGTCAGCCCGCTGCCCACCTTCTCGTTCAAGCGGGTCAAGGTGCCGCCGGAAGGGGTGCTGCCGGTGATGCTGGGGGCGGTGGTGATCGCCGCCGCCATGATCACCGCGCCCTGCCTCACGGTCACCGTGCTGCTGGTCCTCTATCTGGGGACCATCCCGTTGAGCGTCCGCGCCTACCGCAAGCTGGCCCGCGAGGCGGCAGTCCGTCAGGCGGACTCCGGGAGCGGCGGGGCGCCGGGGCCGGGATGATCGGCCGGGCTGGTTGTTCGGCGGGTTTTCTGGTGGCGCGGGGTGATCAGGACCGTATCGAGGATATCCTGACAGGTATGCAAAGACACGCCTCGCCCTTCGAGGCTCACTGCGTTCGCACCTCAGGGTGAGGAAAACGGGGTGGATATCCCATCGGAACGCCCGCCCTCGTCCCGAGGTGCCCCGAAGGGCGGGGGACGCGAGGCGTCCGCCTCAGGCGATGGCGTCGATCTCGTCCTCGCTGAGGCTGCCGGGCACGATGGTGACCGGAATGCGCAGCTGGCCGGCCTTTTTCTGGACCATGTAGGAGACCAGCGGGCCGGGGCCCTCGCCGCCGCTGGCCGCGCCCAGGACCAGGACCGAGATGGACGGCTCCTCGTCGATCAGCTTGACCAGTTCCTCCTCCACGTTGCCCTCGCGGATGAACAGGGTGGGGGTGGAGCCGGTGCGTTTCTGGACCATCGCCGAGACGACGCGCAGCATCTCCTCGGCTTCCTCGCGGCGTTCCGCCTGCATCAGTTCGCCGACCGACATCCAGTGCTGGAACTCGGCCGGCTCCATGACGTAGAGCAGGGCCATGCGGGCGCCGGTGTTGACGGCGCGCCGGCAGGCGAAGCGCAAAGCCTGGCTCAGTTCGTCGCTGTCGTCGACGACGCAGAGGAAGGTGTAGTTGCTGTCCGGCTTGTGGTGAACCGCTTGCTGATCCGTCACGTCCGATGTCCCCCGGAAAAGGATTAGGGCCTGTAGACAATCATGTTGGGGCCTCGCGCGCGATCGCTCACAACGGAGCCGGCCGTCGGGCCGGGCTCCGTTGTGAGGGTGAATCGCCCGCGA
>JANQGL010000042.1 GCA_028277325.1 Magnetospira sp. | reverse complement strand
CCGCGTCTCGGCCGGGGCCGGCATCGCCGCCGCCAGCCCCGCCAGCACCACCACCACGCCGATCCATCCCCTGCGCATGATCCGTCCCTCCCGACGACGTCGCCTCCGACGGCAAAAAGCCTCTTGATCGACTATGCACGGGGCGGGCGCGTTTTTCAAACGATGACTCCGAAGCGTGGCGGCGGCGTTCGGGGGTATGATGCGGGGAAGAAGGTGAATGGGCGCAAGCGTCATACCGTCACCGACACCCTCGGCCTGCCGACCGGTTTCCCGGTCCATGCCGCCGATATCCGGGACCGGGACGGCGCTCCCGACGTGACAAGTTCGGCGCCTGTCGTCGATCGCAGCGATCTATGACGGCACGGACCGGGAGATCGGCAAGGTCGTGGATCGGATGTTGGAGGTCACCAACCCGCGCGCCCTGAAAGCCTTCGAGGATCGCATTGAGTCGCTGGAACGGGACAAGCTGATCGCGCTCGAAAAGGCCGCTCAGAAACCCAAGCCGACGCGTCCCTTCGGAGAGATGTTTGAACTCTCCCTCCGGTTCCTCGCAAACCCTTATGATTGCTGGAAAATCGGCGGAGCGAAGGCGCGCAGTCCGGTCGTCAGACTGGCCTTCGACGCACCGCTCTCATATACCCGGGAAACCGGCTGTTTGAACACCAAGAAATCCAGCGTTTTTAGTGCGTTAGAGGACTTCTGCCTGCCGGAAAGGGAAATGGTGCCGGTCGAGGGACTCGAACCCCCGACATCGTGATTACAAATCACGCGCTCTACCAGCTGAGCTAGACCGGCATTGGGGTTACGCTTGTCGTTACGTCTCCTTTCATCTCGCTAATTTATCTTGATTGATCAATGCATTGCAGTGCATGCAGCTCTCGGCTGCAGATCAGATGACCTGCCAGCCGAGCTAGGCCGGCCCGCCATTCGAGGGCGACGATACATCGCTCGCCGGGGCCGGGCAAGCCGGACGCCGCCGGGCCAGGTCGTAGAGCGCCACCGCGGCGGCGTTCGACAGGTTCAGGCTCTCGACCGCCGAGGCGATCGGGATGCGGGCCAGGACGTCGCAGGTCTCGCGGGTCAGGCGCCGCAGGCCCGCCCCCTCGGCGCCCAGCACCAGGGCGGTCCGGCCGTCGGCCGGGAGGTCGGCGAGCGGCCGGTCGGCATGGCCGTCCAGGCCCAGGCACCAGAACCCGTCCTCCTTCAACCGTCGGAGGGCGCGCGCCAGGTTGGTCACCCGGATCAGCGGCACCCGCTCCAGGGCGCCGCTGGCCGCCTTGGCCAGGATCCCGGTCGCCTCCGGCGCGTGGTCGCGCGGCAGGATCACCGCACGGGCCCCGAACGCCGCCGCCGAGCGCAGCACCGCACCCACGTTGCGGGGGTCCTGGGCGCGGTCGAGCACCACGACCCGCGCCGATGGGTCGTCCCGGCACAGGCCGGCCACGTCCTCGATGGCGGTTTCCGGCAGCGGCGCGGCGAGCAGCGCCAGGCCCTGGTGCACGGCGCCGTCCGGCAGCAGCCGGTCGAGCTGCGCCCGGTCGGCCGGCTCGATCCCCGGCGACCGGTCGGGGAGGGTCAGGCCGCGCGCCGCCTCGGCGGTCGCCAACAGGCGCAACGGGTTGCGTGAGGGATTGTCCAGCGCCGCCAGCACCGGATGGCGGCCCCACAGCCACACGCCGTTGACCGCGCCGCGCGGCGGTCCGGCCGATCGGCGATCGGAACGCGCGGCTTCGGGCGGGGCGGTACGTCGACGCATGAGCCGTTGTAGCGCGGACACGCGCAGGAAGGAAGGGCGACCAAAAATCAAAAAAATAATTTTATAACACTTAGGGCCTGTAGACAATCATGCTGGGGCCTCGCGCGCGATCGCTCACAACGGAGCCGGCCGTCGGGCCGGGCTCCGTTGTGAGGGTGAATCGCCCGCGA
>JANQGL010000023.1 GCA_028277325.1 Magnetospira sp. | reverse complement strand
CGCACCAACGCCGAGAAGCGAAACGCCGTGCTGGCCTACCTTCGCGACCGGCGGACCGCCGGCCTGTCCGATCGCGAGATCGCCCGCCGGGTCGGGGTGTCACCGCAGACCGTTTCCAATTGGCGCAACCGGTTGGCGGTCGACGCCAGGGGTGCCGGCCGGGCGCGTGGGCGCGATTAGCGCAGCTTCCGGACGCGCATGCGCGCGGCCCCGGCACGGGTCAGGCGGGACGCACCAGGGCGTGGCGTTTCTTCCCGGCCGACAGTTTGATCACGCCGTCGGCGGTCACGTCGGCCGCGGTGACGGACCGGGTTTCCTCGGCGATCGGCACGTCGTTGACGCGGCCGCCGCCGCCCCTGATCAGGCGCCGCGCCTCGCCGCTGGTGGATGCCAGGCCGGCCTTGACCATCAGCAGGAAGGCCGGCACCCCGGCCTCCAGGTCGGCCATCCGGACCTCGACGGTCGGCAGCTCGGCCGCCAGGGTCCCTTCCTCGAAGGTCTTGCGCGCCGCCTCGGCGGCCGCCTCGGCGGCCGCCCGGCCGCGGCACAGGGCGGTGACCTCGTTGGCGAGGATCTTCTTGGCCTCGTTCAGCTCGGCCCCTTGGAGGGTCTCCAGGCGGGCGATCTCGTCCAGCGAAAGCTCCGTGAACAGGCGCAGGAAGCGTCCCACGTCGGCGTCCTCGGTGTTGCGCCAGTACTGCCAGAAGTCGTAGCCCGACAGCATGTCCTCGTTGAGCCACACGGCGCCCGAGGCGGTCTTGCCCATCTTGGCCCCGGAACTGGTGGTCAGCAGCGGCACGGTGAGCCCGAACAGCTGCCGGTCGAGCACCCGGCGGCCCAGTTCCACCCCGTTGACGATGTTGCCCCACTGGTCGGAGCCGCCCATCTGCAGCAGGCAGCCGGTGCGGCGCGCCAGCTCCACGAAGTCGTAGGCCTGGAGGATCATGTAGTTGAACTCCAGGAAGGTGAGCGGCTGCTCGCGCTCCAGGCGCAGCTTCACCGAGTCGAAGCCCAGCATCCGGTTGATCGTGAAATGGGGGCCGTAGTCGCGCAGGAAGGCGATGTAGTTCAGGTCGTCCAGCCAGTCGGCGTTGTTGACCATCGCCGCGTCGGTGGCGGCGTCGCCGAACCCGAGGTAGTTGGCGAACACCGTCTTGATGCCGGCCATGTTGGCGGCGATCGCCGCGTCGTCGAGCAGCTTGCGGGATTGGTCCTTGCCCGACGGGTCGCCGATCCGGGTGGTGCCGCCGCCCATCAGGACGATCGGCCCGTGGCCGGTCTTCTGCAGCCAGCGCAGCAGCATGATCGGCAGCAGCGATCCCACGTGCAGGGAGGTGGCCGTGCAGTCGAAGCCGATATAGGCGGTGATCGGCCCCTCGGCGGCGCGGGCGTCCAGGGCTTCGGCGTCCGTGCACTGGTGGATGAAGCCGCGTTCGTCGAGAACGCGCATGAAATCGGACTTGAAGGCGGTCATGGCGGACACCGGAGGTTTTTCGCTTGTCGGGAGGGCGTGTTCCTAACACACTCCGGAGGATGACGGAACCCACCACCTACAGCGCGCTCGGCCTGATGAGCGGGACCTCCATGGACGGCATCGACGCCGCCCTCCTGCGCACCGACGGCGAGGTGGTGTCGGGGTTCGGGCCGGCGGTGACGCGGGCCTACGAAAGCGGATTCCGGGACCGCCTGCGGGCCATCCTCGGGCGCACCACCGACCATGACGGCACCGTCGCCTCGGTGGCCCGCGACCTGTCGATGCTGCACGTGGACCTGGTGCGGACGTTCCTCGCCGCGCACGGCCTGACCGCGGCCGACGTGGACCTGATCGGATTCCACGGCCACACCATCACCCATCGGCCCGAAGACCGCCTGACCTGGCAGATCGGCTACGGCGAGATGCTGGCCGACGCGCTCGGCATCGAGACGGTGGCCGGGTTCCGGACCCAGGACGTGGCGGCCGGCGGGCAGGGGGCGCCGATCGTCCCGGCCTACCACCGGGCGCTGGCGACCGACCTGGAGAAGCCGGTCGCCATCCTCAACATCGGCGGGGTCGCCAACGTGACCTGGATCGGCTCCGGCGAGGACGACCTGATCGCCTTCGACACCGGGCCCGGAAACGCCCTGATCGACGACTGGGTCGGCTACAAGGCGGGCCGCCGGATGGATGCCGACGGCGCCCTGGCGCGCGACGGCAGCGTGGACCCGGAAATCCTGTCGCTCCTCTTAAGTCACGACTACTTCCTGCAGCCGGCCCCGAAATCGCTCGACCGCCACGCGTTCGACGGCGCGCCGATCTACGGCCTCGGCCTGGCGAACGGCGCGGCGACCCTGACCGCGTTCACCGCCGCGGCGGTGGCGCGGGCCCGCCCGCACCTGCCGCGGCCGCCCCTGCGCTGGCTGGTCACCGGCGGCGGGCGGCGCAATCCGGTGCTGATGGACGCCCTCAGGGAGGCGCTCGACGTGCCGGTCGACCCGGTGGAAAGCGTGGGCTGGGACGGCGACGCCCTGGAGGCGCAGGCGCTGGCCTTCCTGGCGGTGCGCTGCAAGCGCGGCCTGTCGATCAGCTTCCCGGGCACCACCGGCTGTCCGCGCCCGCTGACCGGCGGCCGCGTTCACCGGCCGGGCGGGGACCGCTGACGGCTGTCCGGCCGCCTGGCTCAGCCGTCGTGGCGCTGGATGTCGTGGCGCTGGATGTAGTCGTCGACCTGTTCGTGCATCGGCACCACGTGGTCGGAAAAGAAGTGATCGGCCCCCTCGATCACCTTGTACTCGATCTCGATGTTCCTCTGGCTGGACAGCTTGTCGGCCAGCTTGTCGACCGCCGGCTTCTGCACCACCTGGTCCTGGTCGCCCTGCACGATCAGGCCCGACGACGGGCAGGGGGCGAGGAAGGTGAAGTCGTAGCGATCGGCCGGCGGGGCGACGGCGACGAAGCCGGAGATTTCCGGGCGGCGCATCATCAGCTGCATGCCGATCCAGGCGCCGAACGAGAACCCGGCGATCCAGCAGCCGCGGGCGTTCTGGTTGTAGATTTGCAGCCAGTCGAGGGCGGCGGCGGCGTCCGACAGCTCGCCGGCGCCGTTGTCGAAGGTGCCCTGCGAACGCCCGACGCCCCGGAAATTGAACCGCAGCACCGAGAACCCGCGCCGCGCGAAGGTCTGATAGAGGGTGAACACCACCCGGTTGTTCATGGTGCCGCCGTTCTGCGGGTGCGGATGCAGCATCAGGGCGATCGGGGCGCCCGGCTTCTTGCTATGGTGATAGCGACCTTCCAGGCGGCCTTCCGGACCGTTGAAGATGACCTCCGGCATGGTTCGCTGCGGTTTCCTCTCGTCGGCTTTTTTCTAAGCCCCGAACGCCCGCTCGGGTAAAGGTCGGGCAATTTCGGAATTTTTGCCGGTAATACTTGATTGGATTAGTCGGATATCCTATATGTCAAACATCGCGGTCGGGAGAGGACCCGGTGCGAGGGAGCGCATATTAACACTATTTCAGGTGCCGGTTTCAAGAGCCAATGAAGACATCCGTTTACAAGCGTTTGATCGAGGACATTGATTCCTACATCGACCGCGACCCGGCCGCCCGGTCGCGGATCGAGGTGGTCCTGACCTATCCGGGGTTCCACGCGGTGATCACCTACCGCCTGGCCAACGCCCTGTGGCGGCGCGGCTGGCGGCTGACCGCGCGATGGCTGTCCTACATGGCGCGCATCGTCACCGGGATCGAGATCCACCCCGGCGCCACCATCGGGCGCCGGTTCTTCATCGACCACGGGACCGGGGTGGTGATCGGCGAGACGTCGCAAATCGGCGACGATGTCACGATCTACCACGGCGTGACCCTGGGCGGAATCGCGCCGTCGGTCAACAGCCGCGAACAGGTGGACCGCAAGCGACACCCGACCATCGAGGACGGAGTCATCATCGGCTCCGGGGCGCAGATCCTGGGCCCGCACACCATTGGCCTCAACGCCCGGGTGGGCGCCAACGCCGTGGTTCACGGCGACGTGCCGTCGCGGGTCACCGCGGTCGGCATTCCGGCCAAGATCGTGGTGCCGCGCGACGCCAGGAAGGCCGAGG
>JANQGL010000142.1 GCA_028277325.1 Magnetospira sp. | reverse complement strand
CACGGTGAAGGGCGACGTCCACGACATCGGCAAGAACCTGGTCGACATCATCCTCACCAACAACGGCTACAAGGTGGTCAACCTGGGCATCAAGCAGCCGGTGGGCGCGATCATGGAGGCGGCGCGCGCGCACGCGGCGCACGCGGTCGGCATGTCCGGACTGCTGGTCAAGTCGACCGTCATCATGCGCGAGAACCTCGAAGAGATGAAACGGGCCGGCATCGAGGTGCCGGTGCTGCTGGGCGGCGCGGCGCTGACCCGCAAGTACGTGGAGGCCGACTGCTCGGACGCCTACGGCGCCGGCTCGGTGGCCTATGCGCGCGACGCCTTCGACGGCCTGACCCTGATGGACAGGGTCATGGACGGCAGCCTGGACGCGCACCTGGCGACGGCGCGGGCGCGGCGCGGCACCAACACCAAGCCGCCGAAACTGCCCGACCGGAGCCTGCGGCCGGCGGACTGGGAGGCGGTGCAGACCCGCAAGTCGGACCTGCACGGCGGCCTCGCGGCGCCGGAGCCGCCGTTCTGGGGCGCGCGCCTGTTGCAGGACGTGCCGGCGCGGGCCCTGGTGCCGTTCATCTCGGAAACGATGCTCTACCAGTTTCAGTGGGGCTTCAAGAAGGCCGGCCGCACGCTCGAGGAATGGAGGGGCTGGGCGAAAACCGAATTGACGCCGATCCTCACCCGGATGCTGGAGATCTGCGAGACCGAGGAGATTCTCGCCCCGCAGGCGGCCTACGGCTACTGGCCCTGCGCTTCCGACGGCAACGACCTGGCGCTGTTCGACCCGGACGACCCCGGACGCGAGCTGGGCCGGTTCTCGTTCCCGCGCCAGAACAAGCCGGACGGCCTGTGCATCGCCGACTTCTTCCGCGACATCGGGTCGGAGACCCGCGACGTGGTGGCCCTGCAGGCGGTCACCATGGGGCAGCGGGCGTCCGACGCGGCGCGGGAGTGGTTCGCCGAGAACCGCTATCAGGACTACCTCTACCTGCACGGCCTGTCGGTCGAGATGGCGGAGGCGATGGCCGAATACGTGCACCGTCGGATTCGCGCCGAACTGGGCTACGGCGACCAGGACGCCCGCGAGATCGAGCGCCTGCTCAAGCAGGATTACCGGGGCGCCCGCTATTCGTTCGGCTATCCGGCCTGCCCCGACCTGGCGCAGCAGCGGCGGCTGCTCGACCTGCTGGGGGCGGAGCGGATCGGCCTCGCGATGGCCGAGGAGGACCAGCTGCACCCCGAGCAATCGACCGCCGCGGTGGTGACCCTGCATCCGCAGGCCGGGTACTTCGTGGTGTGACGGGAGGTGGGCCGGCGCCGCCGGTGGCGGCGCCGGAACCGGGAGGCGACGGGGTCTAGAGCCGCGCCTCGGCGAACATGAACCGCTGCGGGGTGACCAGTTCGTCCGGGATCTTGCCGGCCATCGCCTGCTGCAGGCTCGGCCACAGCAGGTTGTAGAACAGCTCGGCGCGCACCGCCGCCACCCCGGCGGCCGGGATGTCGTAGGTCAGGGTGCGCTGCTCGTAGGGCTTGAGCCGGGAGTCGTCGCCCGCCGAATGGGCCTTCGGCGGCAGCGTCGGCTGGCCGTTCTCGTCGAGCAGCACCAGGTGCATGTAGGCCTTCGGGTCCTCGGTGGCCGGATGGGTCTCGAAGTTGGTCCACAGCGGCTCCCCGTCGGCGTCGAGCGCCGTCACCTTGACGAAGATGTTCCGGAACGGCGCCCCGGTCGGCATGCTGTGCGGCTGCAGGTTCTCCATGAACACCGACGCGGTGACGGTGTCGCCGCGCGTCTCGACGGTCACGTCGAGCACCATCGAGCGTCTCAGCATGGCCATGCTGTGGCCGCCGCCCATCGAGTGGTCGGCCACCCCGTTGGTCACCGACATGTGGCAGGTCTGGCACGGCACCCGCGATTCGCCCATGGTGTACTCGTTGCCGGTCTGGCACAGCGGCACGCCGTGGAAGTTGTTGCGCTGGTCGTGACAGCCCAGGCAGGCGTCCGAGGTGCGGAACAGGCGCGGCCGGCCGTCGAGCGGCATGTAGGCGCCCTTGGTCGGCGCGAGGTGCGGGTTCTCGGTCTCGTCGAGTCCGGCGATCGCGTCTTCGGCCTCCTCCTCGATGAAGCCCATCGGGCCGCCCAGGGTGTCGCCGCGCCCGTAGGACAGCAGGCCGAGGCGCAGCTTGCCGTCCGGCGTGCGGATGCCCTCGTAGGAGGTCAGGGCGTGGCAGGCCACACAGTTGACGCCTTCCACGTAGGCCGGCAGGGCGTCGGTCTTCGAGGTCTGGTCGACCGCCGCGTTGGGCACGTGGCATTGCAGGCAGACCGGCAGCTTGCCCTTCTTGAGCACGCCCTCGGCGGTCGGATCGCCGACCACCCGCCGGTAGAAGGCGTTGTGGATCGGGTCGTTGAAGGCGGTGCTGTTGGCGTGCATGGAGCCCCGCCACTGTTTGTAGATTTCCTCGTGGCAGTCCTTGCAGGCCTCGGCGGTCACGTGATTGAGCGGCACCGTTTGACCGTCAATCTCGATGGCGCCGGCCGGACCCGCCACCAGTACGCCCAGTAACCAGAAAAACCCGGCCATCGGCCGGGTGAAACAAGTGATTCGCTTCATCACGTTCCCTTTCCCCTGATAAGTAAATCGAACGTTTCACCATGCGTATAATGGCGAAACGATATAACGGCTACATTATTATTGGTATATCTTGACTGTAAATGAATGTTGACCTGAAAACAAATGCAAAGTTAATCTCAATACAGATCAACATCAACCCGTCCCGATATTAGATTTCTCTAATGGACGGCCGTGCATCGTTTCAGGGAAAGGGGGAACGCCATGCGGAGGTTCTGGAACTGGCTGTGGAGCCCGAGCCGGTTCTCGCTGGCCACCCTGCTGATCGCCGGCGGCCTGCTGGGGGCCCTGGCGACCGGCGGCTTCACCGCCTTCGTCGAGTACTCCAACAGCATGGCCTTCTGCACCGGCTGCCACGAGATGGACATCGCGCACGACGAGTTCGCGGACTCCAGGCATGCCGTCAACGCATCCGGGGTCGCGGCGGTCTGCGCCGACTGCCACGTGCCGAAGGCCTGGGGCCCGAAACTGGTTCGCAAGGTGTTGGCGACCAAGGAGCTGTACCACGCCATGGCCGGCACCATCGGCACCCCGGCCAAGTTCGAGGCCAACCGCCTGGCGATGGCGCGCCGGGTGTGGACCAGCATGGAGGAGTCGGATTCCCTCGAATGCCGCAACTGCCACGCGTTCGACCGGATGAACATCGACGCCCAGTCGGACAAGGCGCGGCGACGTCACGACCAGGCGCGGCGACGCGGCGAGACCTGCATCGACTGCCACAAGGGAATCGCCCACCACCAGCCCGACGTGGGCCCGGAGATCGAGGCCGCGCGGAGTCTCTTCACGGCGGCCGTCGGCGACCTTCCGGCGGCCCCGGAGACGGTCTACGCGGCCGGCACCACCCCCATTCACGCGACGGCCGACGGGCGCGGCAAGGGGATGGGCGCGGTTCTCGCGGCGGCCCCGCTGACAGTGCTGGCGCGGGACGGGGGCCGGCTGCGGGTGCGACTCGACGGCTGGCGGGAATCGGCCGGCGGCGTGGTGTTCGCGGCCCGGGGCAAGCGGATCTTCCGGGCCGGCCTGCGCAGGAGCGGCCGCGCCGCGTTGACGGTCGGCGAGGCGGCCGACGGCTGGGCGCCGGTGTCGCTGGACGGCTGGGTCGACGCCGACCGCATGGTGGCCGACCAGGCGACCATCTGGCGATTCGCGGAGTCGTTCTACCGACTCGAATGCAGCCGGTGCCACATGGCCTATCCGGCCGACTGGTACGGGATCGACGAATGGGCCGAACAGATGAAGGCCATGAAGCCCTACACCAAGCTCGCCAAGGAAGACGACCGGCTGCTGCAGATCTACATCCAGTCCCACGCCCCGGTGGAGGGAAACCCGCCGGGCGGCGATCGCGGGGTGTCGGCCCTGTCCGACTGACCGGAGATCAGTCGCGAAGCACCCGTCCGTGCACCGTCCAGGCGTCGGGCAGCCGTCCGACCTCGGTTCCGCGCAGGTCCAGGTCGCCGTGCACCGCGACCCGGCCGCGCAGGCGGTCGGTGTCGAGAACCGTGTGCTTGAGATCGAAGGTGCCGACCACCGTCAGGTTGGCCGGAAACGACGGGTGCTCCCAGCCGGCGAACGACAGGCGGCCGTACACCGCGATGTCGCCGGAATCCTCGAACAGCATGTCGGTATAGGCCAGCTCGCCGCAGGCGACCAGGCAGGGCGGGAACCGGCGTCCGGCCAGGTCGGCCACCCGCCACCCGGCCACCTCCAGGTCGGACGGCACCCGCGACAGCGCCGCGCCGTCGACGATCAGCAACTGGCCGACCGTCAGGTCCGGCGGCAGCTCGCGCAACGCCGTATGCATCGCCGTCAGCTCCTTGACGATCCGGGTGCCGGGGGCGAGCCGGGTGACCAGGCTGTCCTCCAGGTTCAGGGTGCGCACCGACAGGCCCTCGGGCAGCCGTTCGATCGGCGACAGGGCGAGTCCGGTCAGCGACTGGCCGATCCGCAGGTCGCGGGGCAGGGTCTTCAGGGTCGAGTTGGCGACGACCAGCGAATGGCGGATGCTCATCCGCTCCGGCAGCCGCGTCACGTCGGTGCGGTTGGTCAGCACCAGGTTGTTCTGCAGCCGCAGACCGGCCGGCCAGTCGGCGGCCTGCGACAGGCGGAGGATCTCGCCGTCCTCGGTCAGCACGAACTCGGTCAGGCGGGAATTGATGCGGCGCGGCGCCAGGTGCCGCAACAGGCGCTCCACGTCGCCCCGGTAGCGCGGCGGCACGTCCTCGTTGGCGCGTCCCTTGGCCTGCTGGACCCGGCGCCGCGACGGATCGTACTCGACCGTGCAATGCGGGCGGTTGCGGACGTCGCGCAGGGAATAGATGTGGCTGCGGAAGCTGTCGTAGGCCCCCTCGCCGACGCAATGGCCCATCCGCCGGCCCTCGTAGTCGAGCGCCGCGCGGGTGGTCAGGCGAACCCAGTGCCGCCCGCTTCCGGTGGTCAGCACCGGCGCGACGCCGGCCGGGTCGTCATCGGGGTCGTCGTCGCGGCGCGCCGCCAGCCGGCGGTGCCAGCGCATGGAATGCAGACGCGCCTGCTCGAACGGAATGCGGTCGCGCTTGTCGGCCATCCGCGGGTCGAACCCCGGCAGGGCGGCGATCCAGTCGAGGACCGCGGCCACCTCCTCGTCCACCTCGGGCGACGGCAGGAACCAGGCCAGCCCGATCCCGAGGCGACGCGCCGAGGCCAGGTTGCGCGCCACGTCGGACCGCCGTCCGCCATCGACGCCGATCGGCGCGGCGACCGCGCAACGCGGGTCGCGCCGCAGGAAGCGGGTCAGGTGACGGTTCGCCCAGGCCCGTCCGCCGGCGTCCAGATGGCGCGATCTGTGCGCGACATAAGCGTCCACGTCATCGGTGTTGAGCACGAAGCGACCCATCGCCCGCGACCGCCTCCCTGTCTCGGATGGACATGGGCACCCGGCGGCGGCGCGACAAGCGTCGGAAACGGCGTTCAAGAAAACCCTTGGCGCCGCCGACCGTTCCAAGCCATAAAATAGCCTTTTTGCGAACTTCAACCGGAAGGGGCCGCAATGCGCGACGGAATCGAACTCCTCCACCACCCGGCCGACTCGTCGCCGCGCGGCGCAGCCCTCTTGTTCGTGCACGGCATTTGCGGCGGGGCGTGGCTGTGGCAGCGCCGCACCCTGCCGTTTTTCGCGCGCCACGGGTTCGATGGCTATGCGCTCAGCCTGTCCGGGCATGCCGGCAGCCGCGACCGCGGCCGGGTCGGCCGCATGTCGCTGGACCATTTCGCCGACGACGTCGCGGAAGCGGCGGCGCGGATCGGCGGGCCGGTGGTCGTGGTCGGCCACTCGCTGGGCGGCGCGGTGGTGCAGAACTATCTGCGGCGCGGCGGCCGGGCCGACGGCGTGGTCCTGCTCTGCTCGGTGCCGCCCTACGGATTGGCGCGCGGCGCCGCCGAGATGTTCTGGACCAATCCGGCCCTGTGGTGGACGATGGCGTTGCTGTCGGTCTACGGCCTGGAGGAAGGCGATTTCGGAGTCCTTCGGGACAACCTGTTCCCGAACGGGGTCGGGGACGCCGACTACGACGACTTCGTGACGCGGGTGGACGACGTGGCGGTGCGCGCCTCGTTCGAGGCCTCCGGGTTCCGGCCCCTCGCCCCGCTCCCCTGGATGACCGACAACATGCTGGTGATCGGTGGCGACCGCGACCGGTTCCTGCCGACCACCGACCTCCTGCTCACCGCCGCCTACTACGGCGTGCGCCCGCATGTCGTCGAACGCCTCGGCCATCTCCCGATGCTCGATCCGCGCGGCGAACTGGCCGAAAAGGTCATTCTCGACTGGCTGTCGGAGCGGGCCTCCCCGGTGTAGGATCCCGCGGCCCGCCGCTGCCCCGAACTCCGGTCGCGAGGGCCCGTCCTTCCGACGACCGGGCCGGCGGCCTACGGCGGCCTGACCCTGGCGGTCGACGCAACCAGACCAGGCAAGGCGGCCGCGACCGCTATCGCGTGGCGTCGTGACGGGTGGCCGCGCCGCCCGACAGCGCGGCCCAGGCTTCCAGGTATTCGCCCAGGTGCGGCCGCGCCGGGGCCTCGGCACGCAGATAGGACAACAGGTCGCCGACCGCCTTCTCGAACGCCTCCGCCGACAGGGTGCCCAGGTGCCGCATGTGGCGGAGATAGACCAGGTAGGTGTTGAGGACGTCGGTCTCGCAATAGTCGCGGATCGCCGCGATCTCGCCGGCGTCGAACCGTCCGGCGACCGCCGACCCGTCCATGCCCAGCTTGCCGGGCAGGCCGAGCACCGCGCAGACCTCGCTGAGGCGCACCCGCGCCGCGGCGCCGCGGTCCGACAGCACGTCCATCAGGTCGCAGTGCCAGTCGTCGGCGTAGCGGTGGGTATAGGCGTTCCGGCGATCGCCGGCCAGATGGAAGCCGGGCGCCGCGACGCCGTGCTTCATGGCCCGGAAGCGCAGCACCGGCAAATCGAACCCGCGTCCGTTGAAGGTCACCAGGCGCGGCCGGCTGCGCTCCAGGAACCGGAAGAACCCGGCCACCAGTTCGGCCTCGCCGGCCGTCGGGTCGCCGCCGCTGCGCAGTTCCTGGAGATGGTAGCGTTCGCCGGCCGCGTCGCGCTCGATCTCGGCGCGCAGGAACGAAATCGCCACCACCCGGTGGAACGGCTGGCGCGGGAACGGATTGCGGCCCTCGGTGATCTCCAGGTGGTAGGCGGTCAGGGCGTCCCGGCGCGCCCCGACGTCCGGGTCGTCGACCCCGGTCAGGGCGGGGACCGCGTCGGTGTCGGGGATCGTCTCGATGTCGAACACGATCAGCGACCGGTGGTGCATGATGGCTTCTCCCCGCTTCCCCACCCTGTTATACACCCAGCGGACAACCGAACAACCGAAGGACCCCGATGATGAAAAATCTCGGCAACATGATGAAACAGGCCCAGAAAATCCAGGAGCGGATGCAGGAGCTGCAACAAGAGCTGGAAGAGGCCGAAATCGAGGGCAAGGCGGGCGGCGGCATGGTGACCGTCACCCTGTCCGGCAAGGGGGTGATGCGGCGCCTCAAGATCGATCCGTCGCTGGTCGATCCCGAGGACGTCGAGGTGCTGGAGGACCTGGTGGTGGCGGCGCATGCCGACGCCAAGGTCAAGGTGGAGGAGATGACCCGCGAGCGGATGTCGGAACTGGCCGGCGGCATCCCCCTGCCGCCGGGCATGCAGCTGCCGTTCTGAGTCCGGTGGGCGCCACCGGGCTCGACCCGCTGATCCGCCTGCTGGCGCGGCTGCCCGGCCTCGGCCCGCGTTCGGCGCGCCGTCTCGCCCTGCATCTGGCGACGCGGCGCGAGGAGGTGCTGGAGCCGCTGGTGCGGGCGTTGCAGGAAACCGCGCGCGGCATCCGCAGGTGCGGCCTGTGCGGCAATCTGGACACCGCCGATCCCTGCGCGGTGTGCGGCGACGAACGGCGCGACCGCGGGATGATCTGCGTGGTCGCCGACGTGGCCGGGCTGTGGGCGCTGGAACGGGCGGCGGCGCATCGCGGCACCTATCACGTGCTCGGCGGCGTGCTGTCGGCGCTCGACGGGATCGGCCCCGAGGACCTGGCCATCGAGCGACTCCTGCGCCGCGTGGCCGAGGATCGGGTCGGCGAGGTGATCCTCGCCCTGCCGTCCACGGTCGACGGCCAGACCACGGCGCACTACCTGGCCGAACGGCTGGCCGGGCGCGATGTCACCGTCAGCGGGCTGGCGCGCGGCGTGCCGGTGGGCGGCGACCTGGACTACCTGGACGACGGCACCCTGAACGCGGCGCTGAGCGACCGGCGACCGATGTAGCGCCGCCTCGCGGCGACCCGGTGGCGGTGCTATAGTGGGGTCGCGAACCGCAGCGACGCGCCACCCATCACGGACACCGAATCCATGAGCAGTCCCGCGAGCGAGCCGGCCGAACCGCGCCCGGATGCCGAGGCCCAGACCGACCCGGCGGCGTCGCGCGACCTGTTCTTCACCGCCCTGATCGGGGCCCTGCTCGACCACCACGAATGGGTCGGCCGCGTGTTCCGGGCGATCCTCGGCCGGACCGGCGACGATCCGGACATCGTCGGCGACACCGCCTATCGCCAGACCCGGTTCGCGCAGTTCCTGGAAACCGTCGAGCCGCACCTGATGCCCTACGTGGAAGCGGCGCGCTCGGCCCACTTCGAGGCCCACCGGCTGGCCCAGGCGCTGGTCGCCGAGGCGCGCGAGACGCCGGTCGACGCGGCGCGGCTCGACGGCCTGCTGGCGGCGCTGGACCGGTTCCGTCACACCGCCCTGCAACTGGCCGATCACGCCGACGACCTGACCCCGGCGATCGACGAACCGACCCGCCTCTATACCCGGGACTACATGGCGCAGCGCCTGCGCGAGCAGTGCGACCTGGGGCGGCGGGCCAGCCAGCCGTTCAGCGTCGGCCTGTCGGAACTCGACCAGTACGACGCCATCGAATCCGAACATGGGTCTCAGGTCCTGGACCTGGTGCTGCGCGAGGTGGCGCGCCGCTTCGTGCAGCGGGTGCGCCTGTACGACAACGTGTTCCGCTACACCTCGGCCCGCTTCGGGTTCATTTTCCCGGCCACCCGCCTGCGCGACGCCCTGGCGGTCTGCGGGCGGGTGCGCCAGGACGTGGCGGCGGATCCGGTGACCACGCCGGCCGGTCCGATCGACGTCACCCTGTCCATCGGGCTGCTGGAATACGGACTCGGCGAGCACCCGGACGACCTGTTGCGGGTGGCCGAGGTGAACCTGGCGCGGGCCCGCAACGACGGCCGCAACCGGGTGATCGGCTGACCGCCGCGCCAGGACGCGGCGGGCGGCGGCGCGGTCCGGTCAGGACGGTCCGGCCGGCGGTTCGGCCAGCGCCCGCAGCACCCCGCACTCGGCCACCGTCTCGGCGTCGCAGCCGTCCACGAGGCGTTCCAGTTCGGCTTCCAGGCGGCGCAGGCGGGCGATCCGGTGGCGGGTTTCGCGCAACTGGTCGCGGGCGATCCGGTCGGCCTCGGCGCAGGGCTCCCCGGGATGCGCCGACAGGCGGATCAGGTCGCGGATCGCCTCCAACGACAGGCCGAGGCCGCGGGCATGGCGGATGAATCCCAGGCGGCGCAGGGCGTCGGGCGGATAGCGGCGCTGGTTGCCGGGGCTGCGGTCCGGCGTCTCCAGCAGGCCGACGGTCTCGTAATAGCGGATGGTCGGCACCTTGACCCCGGTGCGGCGCGACAGGTCACCGATCGACAGCATGGAAAAGCCCTCTTGAACCTCCAGTGGCTAGAGGAACTAGATATGCCGCGGCACGGATTTCAAGAGGGGATGTCATGGCGGGGTGCGGCTGCGGAACCAACGACACCTGTTTCGACGGGATGTCCACCGACTACCGGCGGCGCCTGTGGCTGGTCATCGCGATCAACGCGACCATGTTCGGGGTCGAGATGGCGGCCGGGCATGCCGCGCGGTCGCAGGCCCTGCAGGCCGACGCCCTGGACTTCCTGGGCGACGCCGCCACCTACGGCCTGTCGCTGGCGGTCATCGGGGCGTCGCTGCGGGTGCGCGCCGCCGCCGCCTTGGCCAAGGGGGTGAGCCTCAGCCTGATGGGCCTGTGGGTGCTCGGGGCGACGGTGCACCGGGTGTTCGTCCTCGGCCAGCCGGCGGCCGAGGTGATGGGCGCGGTGGCGGTGCTGGCCCTGCTCGCCAACCTGGCCAGCGTGCTGCTACTGGTCAAGTACCGCGACGGCGACGCCAACGTGCGCTCGGTCTGGCTGTGTTCGCGCAACGACGCCATCGGCAACGCGATGGTGATGGTGGCGGCGCTGGGGGTGTGGGGGACGGCCACCGGCTGGCCCGACGTGATCGTGGCGGCGGTCCTGGCCGGGCTGTTCCTGGGCTCGGCGGCCCAGATCCTGCGCCAGGCCCTGCGCGAGCGGCGGGTGGCGGGCGCCGCCGCCTGACGGTGGCGAAGGTCCGTGCCCGGACGCTCAGCCGCGGCTGGACGGGTTGCCGATCATCGCCAGGTATTCGCGGCGCGTGGTCGGGTCGTCGCGGAACCCCCCGAGCATGTGGCTGGTGACCATGACCACCCCCGGCTTGTGGACGCCGCGCGTGGTCATGCATTGGTGCGCCGCCTCGATCACCACCGCGACCCCGTGCGGCTGCAGCACGTCGTTGATGGCGTTGGCGATCTGCGTCGTCATCTTCTCCTGGATCTGGAGCCGTTTGGCGTAGACCTCGACCACCCGCGCCAGCTTGGAGATGCCGACCACGCGGTGATGCGGCATGTAGGCCACGTGGACCTTGCCGATGATCGGCACCATGTGGTGCTCGCAATGGGATTCGAACCGGATGTCGCGCAGCAGCACCATTTCGTCGTAACCGTCGGTCTCCTCGAAGGTGCGCTCCAGGATCTCCACCGGGTCCTGCGCGTAGCCGGCGAAGAACTCCCTGTACGCCCGCACCACCCGGTTGGGAGTGTCGACCAGGCCCTCGCGGGACGGGTCGTCCCCGGCCCAGCGGATCAGGGTGCGCACCGCCGCCTCGGCCTCGGCGCGGGTGGGAGCCGGCACCGCGACGGCGTTCGACGGATCGGGCTCGGCGCGGCTCTTGCCAGAATAGGTCACGGGCATCGTCCTCGTCACGTTTTAGGGGAACCTTCCGCAGATATGCGATCCGGTCGTCACGGCTTCAAGCGAAAAGCGGGTCGCCCGCGAATCAGTTCATCGCCGCCATTTCGTGCGGGCTGTCGAGCGAGAACGCCGGCACGTCGACCAGGAACACGTCGCCGCGCTCGTCCTCCATCTCGTAGGTGCCGACCATCAGCCCGGAGGGCGTCGGCAAGGGGGTGCCCGAGGTGTATTCGAAACTCTCGCCCGGCTCCAGCACCGGCTGCTCGCCGACCACCCCGGACCCGTGCACCTCCTGGCGGCGGCCCTGCGCGTCGGTGATCGTCCAGTGGCGGTTCTTGAGCTGCACCACCCGGGACCCGTTGTTCTCGATCAGCACGCGATACGCCCAGACGTAATGGCTTTCCTCCGGAGTCGACTGGTCCTCCAGGAAGAAGGGTTCCACCGTGATGGTGATGTCGCGCGTGGTGCGGGAGTACATCTGACGGTCTCCGTCTCCTTCGTGGCCTTCGTTCCCTGGCCCCGAAGTTTAGGCCAGCCTGCGCAATTGTCCAGGGCGGCGCGGCCGCGCCGCCCGGTCGGGGCATCCGCGGGCGCGGTCAGGGGTCCAGGGGGCGCGCGGGCCCCC
>JANQGL010000288.1 GCA_028277325.1 Magnetospira sp. | reverse complement strand
GCCAACAGGGCATCCTGCCGCTGGCCGAGCAGCAGGCCTACGACGCGGCGGTGCTGGGCTGGGAGCGGTTCCGCATCAAGCCCGGCCTGTTCTGGCTCGACGCGTCCGACACCGCGCTGCTGGCCGTCGCCTGGGGCGGCGCCGCGGTGGCGGTGCTGCTGTTGGCCGGGATCCGGCCGCGCGCCTGCCTGATCGCCCTGTTCGCGATGTATCTGTCGCTGCACCATGCCGGCTCGGCGTTCCTCGGCTTCCAGTGGGACGCCCTGCTGCTGGAGGCCGGGTTCCTGGCCGTCTTCCTGACCAACGGGGGCAGCCGCCTCGGCATCTGGCTGATGCGCTGGCTGCTGTTCCGGCTGCGCTTCCTGTCGGGGATTTCCAAGCTGGCGTCGGGCGATCCCATGTGGTCGGGGCTGACCGCGCTCACCGCCTATTTCGAGACCCAGCCGCTGCCCCACGTCGGGTCCTGGGTTGCCCATCAGCTGCCCGACCGGGTGCTGGCCGGCGGCGCCGCGGCGACCCTGGCGGTCGAGATCGCGGTGCCGTTCCTGTTCCTGGCGCCGCGCCGCTGGCGGATGGTCGGCGCCTGGATCACCATCGGGTTCCAGCTGCTGATCCTGGTCACCAGCAACCACGCCTTCTTCAATCCGCTGACCCTGCTGCTGTGCCTGTTCCTGTTCGACGACGCGGCCCTGGCCCGGATCGTCCCCGCCCCCCTTAGGCGGCGGCTGCGGCGCGACGCCCCCCGGCCGCGCCGCGCCGAGGGCGTCGTCCTGCTCCTGATCGCCGGGCCGATCCTGCTGACCAGCCTGGCCCAGGCGGCGCGGCTCGGCCTCGGCGCCACCCCGCCGGCCTGGATCGGCCATCTGGCCGACCAGGTGCGCGCGGTGCGGATCGCCAACGCCTATCACGTGTTCCCGACCATGAAACCGGAGCGGATCGAGATCGTCCTGGAGGCGACCTGGGACGGCGAGACCTGGGCGCCGGTGCGGTTCCGCCACAAGCCCGGCGACCCGACGCGGGCGCCCGCCTTCATCGTGCCGCACCACCCGCGCCTGGACTGGCTGCTGTGGTTCACCCCGATGGGCAACCCGGTCTTCTTCCCGCCCTACGTCCGGTTCGTGGAGCGGCTGCGCGAGGGCGCGCCGGCGGTGGTGGCGCTGCTCGACGACGAGAGGTTCGCCCAGGGGCCGCCGGTCGACCTGCGCGGCTCCCTGTGGCGCTACCGGTTCACCGATCCGGAGACCCGCCGTCGCACCGGCGCCTGGTGGACCCTGGAGTGGGTCGGACTCTATTACCCGCACCCCCGGCAATCGGCTCAATAGTCCCAGAACCGCCGCCGCGTCTCCTGCTCCGCCTGGGCGCGCGTCAGGCCGATGTCGCGCAGCATCCGGTCGTCCAGCCGGGCCAGCTCGCGGCGCTGGCGCGCCACCGTCTGCGCCTTGAGCAGCGCGGTCACCAGGGTCTTGGCCTCGCGGCGCAGAAGCCGCCCGCCGGCGCGCCACCAGGCGCCCCAGGAGAGGTTCTCGTCCCGATGGATTGTCTCCATCGACCGACCCATACAATTTTCCGAGATCATCGTTCGGATCTCCTGATTGACCGCGTTTCCGATACATGCAAGTAAGGCATTGACCCGCCAGATGAGTCAATGCTAATTTTGTCACCATGACAATATGGACCCCCTCTCTCGACGACCGGCCCGGCCCCCGCTACCTGGCCATCGCCGACGCCCTGGCCAACGACGTGGCGCGCGGCGCCCTGTCCGCCGACTCCCGCCTGCCCACCCATCGCGACCTGGCCTACCGGCTCGGCGTCACCGTCGGCACGGTCAGCCGCGCCTATGCCGAGGCCGAACGGCGCGGCCTGGTGCGCGGCGAGGTCGGGCGCGGCACCTTCGTCCGCGCGCCGGCCGCCCCCGACGCACCGCCGATCCGGTTCGGCAGCGCCGAAGACGGCGACGACGCGACGGTGGATTTCAGCCTCAACTGCCCCTACGAGCCGGACGACAGCGGGTTCCGGGCCACCTTGGGCGACCTGGCGGCGAGCCCCGACATCCGCGCCCTGATCACCTTCCGGCCGGGCGCCGGCGGGCGGTTCCACCGCGCCGCGGCGAGCCGTCTGGTGGCCCGCCTGGGCTGGGAGCCCGACCCCGACCTGATGGCGATCACCAACGGCGCCCAGCATGCCCTGTCGGCGGTCCTGGCGGCGGTGTGCCGGCCCGGCGACACCCTGCTCGGCGAATGCCTCACCTATCCCGGTATCCGGGCCGCGGCCGAGCTGATCGGCCTCAAGGTGCGCGCGGTGGAGATTGACGAGGAAGGCCTGATCCCGGACGCGCTGGCGGAGGCCTGCGCGTCCGGGCCGGCCAAGGCGTTGATCGTCCAGCCGACCCTGCACAACCCGAGCACCGCGACGATGGGCGAGGCACGCCGCGACGCCATCGCCGAGGTCGTCGCCCGCAGCGACCTGACCTTGATCGAGGACGACGTCTACGGCCACCACCCGACCACGCCGCGCAGGCCGATCGTGTCGCGCATTCCGGACCGCACGGTGTTCATCACCTCGGCCTCCAAATGCCTGCTGCCCGGCCTGCGGACCGGCTATCTGGCGGCGCCGCCATCGCTCCACGAGGCGATCGTCGACGTCATCCGCACCACCTCCTGGATGGCCTCGCCGCTGGAGGCGGAGATCGCCGCCCGCTGGATCGACGACGGCCACCTGGACCGCATCGTCGCGGCGCGGCGCCGCGAGCTGGCCCGCCGCGCCGAGCGGCTGCGCGACGCCTTCGCCGGCATCCCGGTCCGTCTGCCGCAGGGATCGTTCCACGCCTGGGTGAGCCTGCCCGAGGGATGGACCACGGAGTCGGTCCGCGCCGCGGCGCGCGACGCCCATATCCTGATCCCGCCGACCGAGGCCTTCGTGCTCGGCCGCACCGCGCCGCCGCGCGCCTTCCGGCTGTCGATCTCGCACACCAGCCGCGGCCAGTACGACGAGGCCATCCCGCGCCTCGCCGGGCTGCTGCGCCAGCCGCGCAGCCGGTCACTGGCGGTGATCTGAGCGTCCAGGCCGTTCGGCCAGCAGGCGGTTGACCCGGATCATGGCGTCCAGCGGCGCCTGGCGCGGCCGCCGCGCCGCCCGCCGGATGGCGTCGTCCATGAACGCGCAGAGTTCGCGCAGGCCGTCGCGGGCCGGCGCCGGCAGCGGCGAGCGGGGATCGGCCACCTCGGCCGCGAAGATCGCCCACAGACGCAGATTGAACCGCAGCGCTTCCGGCAGGCGGCGACGGTCGAGGCGCGCCCGGTCGAGCAGATGGGCGGCGCGGAGCAGGGCCTCGGATTCGGTGTCGGGGCCGCCGCGCATGCGGCCGGTGGCCCGCGCGTAGGCGGCGTGCGCGGCCAGCGCGTCGGTCACCGTCAGCGGACCTCGTTCAGAAGTTCGACCAGCAGCAGGCGCGACCGGTTGGTGATGCGCAGGTTCTCGGCCGCCAGCAAGTCACGGGTCTGGGCGGCCAGGGCCTCGGTGCCGGCGGCGTAGGGGTCTTCCTCCAGCAGCGCGTCGGCGCCGGCCCGCAGGCTGTTGGCGCGCGCCTCCGAGAAGGTCTCCCGCACCTCCAGGATCGCCGCGTTGAGTCCGATGTTGGACGCCGAGGCCTCCAACTGCTGCCCGGCCGCCCGGATGTCGTTCAGGGCCGCCTGGATGTCGGCGTCGGTGGCGAAATCGTTGTAGTCCGCGACCGCTTCGCCGATGCCCAGGTTGTCGGCGTCGGAGGCCGCGCCCGCGACCGTCAGACCGATGTCGCGCACCCGCAGCTCGCCGGCCGGATCGTCCAGCAGGTTGGTTCCCTGGTAGGACGTGTCGCGGGACAGGTTGGTCAACTGCCGACGGACCTGGTCGAACTGGGCGGCGAACTCGGCGCGCGCCTGCGCGTCCTCGGTCGCCTGCGCCTGATAGGCGATGCCCGCCAGCTGATCGGCCAGCCGCCGCTCGGCCTCGATGCCGGCCTGGGTGGCGTCCAGCGCCTCGATGGCCTGTTCGGTGGCGGCGCGGATTTCCCGCTCCCGCGCCACGTCGGCCGCCAGGGCTTCGGCGGCGATCCGGTCGTTGATTTCCCGGCGGTCGCGGAACCGCTGGCTGGAGATCCCGGTATTGTCCGTCAGGCGATCGAGCGCCGTCTGGCGAACCCGGTCCAGGCGCTGCCGGTCGGACACGACCTCGTTCAGGGACGGGGCAAGCGCGACATCCTCGGCCATGAACACCCCCTCGCGGTTGATTCAGAACCCTTCGAGAATATCACGATTGGTTCGGCAATGCATCATTCGATGCGGAACTGGGTGTGGCAGTCCTGACAGACCACCACCAGGGCGTGGAACGCCGCCGCGGCGTCGCGGGTGATGGCGCCGCCGCCGCTGTCCCAGGAGCCGATGCCGCCGCGCGTCTCGTCGTACAGGCGCGGCGGAACCCAGAAGTTGCCGGCCTGCACGTCCTCCGGGCGCAGCGGCCGGGCCAGGTTGTCGGCCAGCCGCGCGGACTGCAGGCGGAGCGCCTCGGCATACTTGCGGAAGATCAGGAAGTACTGCCAGATGAGCGACCGGTTGGCCTCGCCGTCGCGCGGATTGCCGGGCATGTAGCGACGCCACATGTCCTCCCCCGAGGCGCGCTGGATCTCGCGCGCCAGGCGGGTCGCGGTGGCGCGTTCGAACGGCTGATAGCCGGCGAACATCAGGCCGAGGACGACCACGTTCTGGCCATGCGCCCGCATCAGGCGCCGGGAATCCCGGGTCAGGGTCATGCCGGCCCCGGGCAGGGCATTGTCGGCCGACCAGTCCCAGGGCGCGCCGCCGTCCCATCCCTGCCCGCCGCCGCTCCGCCAGGCCCGCCAGGGATAGCGGCTGCCCTCCTGGCCGGGGGCGCCGCCCCAGCCGAGCCGCGAGGGGGTCTGGCCGGGGGCGCCCGGGGCCAGCGACCACGCGCCGGGCGCGCCGCCGCCGAACCGTTCGAGCACGTCCGACCACGCCTGCGCCGCGGCCGGGCGGCCGGGCGCCCCCGCGAGGGCGATCCCGCAAACCAGGATGGCGATGGCGCGTAGGATCACCCGGCTTCTCCTCCGGCTCGCGCCGACCGCCGCCGGCGCGCGCTCAGCCGCTCAGTTTGACCGGCCGCAGCAGGAACGCCGGCACGTGGTCGCCGAGTCCGGTCACCGGCTTGTCCGCCTCCTCGCGCGGCTTGCGCTCGCGGCTCCGGCCGGCCGGCGGAACGGTCGGCTTCTCCGCCTTCGGTCGCCGGCCGCGGCCGCCGCGTCCCTTGGACGACGGGGCCGCTTCCAGCTCGCCGTCGGTCAGGCCCTCGACCGATATCCGCTCGATCTGGCGATCAAGCAGCTTCTGGATGGCGTCGACGTACTTGCCCTCCTCGGGCACCGCCAGGGTAAACGCGTGACCCTCCTTGCCGGCACGGCCGGTGCGGCCGATCCGGTGCACGTAGTCCTCGGCGTGGGTCGGCACGTCGAAGTTGAACACGTGGCTGACGTCGCTGATGTCGATGCCGCGCGCCGCCACGTCGGAGCAGACCAGCAGCGGGATGTCGCCGCGCCGGAACTTGTCCAGGGTCTCGGTGCGCGCCGTCTGGGTCATGTCGCCGTGCAGCTGGCCGGCATTGAATCCATGCCGCTCCAGGGACCGGCAGGTGATCCCCACGTCGCGCTTGCGGTTGCAGAAGATGAAGGCGTTGCGCACGTTCTCATGGCGCAGGATCCCGCGCAAGGCGGCCCGCTTCTCCTTGTGGCCGCTGGCCGTGCCGCGCGCCGCGCCGCCGCCGTGCGGCACCACGACCAGCTTCTGAATCACCGTCTCGGCGGCGCTCGACGGCGGGGCGACGGAAATCTCCTTCGGATTGCTCAGGAAGGCGTCGGCCAGGCGGCGGATTTCCGGCGGCATGGTGGCCGAGAAGAACAGCGTCTGGCGCAGCGGCGGCAGCAGCGACACGATGCGCTCGACGTCCGGGATGAACCCCATGTCGAGCATCCGGTCGGCCTCGTCGATGACCAGGATCTTGACGTCGCGCAAGATCAGGCCGCCCCGCTCGAACAGGTCGAGCAGGCGGCCCGGGGTGGCGATCAGCACGTCCACCCCGCGCTCCATGGTCTTGATCTGCTCGTTCATCGACTCGCCGCCGATCAGCAGCACCTTGTTCAGGCGGTGGTGCTTGCCGTACTTGTCGAAGCTCTCGGCGACCTGCGCCGCCAGTTCGCGGGTCGGCTCCAGGATCAGCGAGCGCGGCATCCGCGCCTTGGCCCGGCCCTGCGCCAGGATGTCGATCATCGGCAGGGTGAACCCGGCCGTCTTGCCGGTGCCGGTCTGCGCGCAGCCCAGCACGTCGCGCCCCATCAGCACGTAGGGAACGGCCTTTTCTTGGATCGGCGTGGGGTCGCTGTAGCCGGCGTCCGCGACCGCCCGCAGGACGTCGTCGCCCAATCCCAGTTCAGCGAACCCCATCGACTATCCAACCTCGAAACCTTGCGGCGGGCCGGCCGGACCCGCCAACGGGCGTCGATCGCACCGCGCGAAACACGCCGATACTAGGCGTTATCCACGGTGCCGAGTCAACGCCGCGCCCGGCCGGCCCTCGCGCATGCGGTAACAGTGTTGCAACACAGACACAGTCCGAGACCCGCGGTTTTGCTTGGCCTCGGCGCATCGCTTTGGGTAGGGTCTTCGCGGCCGCACAAGGCGGCCTGTTGAAGGGGAGACTCGGTTTCATGCTCTTGCAAGCCGACCGCTCGGCGCTGCTGGTGATCGACGTGCAGGCCCGTCTGCTGCCGGCCGTCCACGAGCGCCAGAGGGTGATCGACAACGTCCGCCGCCTGACCGCCGGGGCGCAGATCTTCGATGTGCCGATTCTGGTGTCCGAACAGTACCCGAAGGGCCTCGGGCCGACCGCGGCCGCTCTCGAACCCCTTCCGGACGCCGCGCTCCGCTGCGAAAAGACGGCCTTCTCCTGCGTCCGCGACGCGGCCTGGCGGGAGGCCTGGGGAGCGCTCGACCGCCCGCAGGCGGTGGTGGTCGGCATCGAGGCCCATGTCTGCGTGCTGCAGACCGCGATCGACCTGCTCGGGCGGGCCAGCCAGGTGTTCGTGGTCGCCGACGCGATCTCGTCGCGCACCCCGCAGAACCATCGGCTCGCGCTCGACCGCATGCGCCAGGACGGGGCGCGGATCGTGAGCGCCGAGATGGTGCTGTTCGAATGGGCGGAACGGGCCGCCACCGACCGGTTCAGGCGGATCTCGGAACTGGTCAAATGAGCCGGTCCCGCATCCCCCTGGTCCTGCTGCCCGGCCTGCTGTGCACGGCCGACATGTGGGCCCACCAGATCGAACACCTGAACGACCTTGCCGACATCCGGGTCGCCGACCTGACCCGCCAGGAGAGCATCGCGGCGATGGCCGAGGACGTGCTCGCCCTGGCGCCGCCGCGGTTCGCCCTGGCCGGACTGTCCATGGGCGGCTACGTGGCCCAGGACATCCTGCGTCGGGCGCCGGACCGGGTGGACCGTCTGGCATTGCTCAACACCCGCGTCGAGGCCGATACCGCGGACGCCGCGAAGCGCCGCCGCCTGTTGATCGCGATGGCACGCGAGGACCGGTTCGGCGACGCCGCCGGACAGGTCTACGAGAGCCTGGTCGCCGAGCCGCGCAAGAACGACGGCGCGTTGCGGGAAGCCTTCGAACGGATGGCCCGCGCGGTCGGGATCGCGGGCTTCGTGCGCCAGCAGACGGCGATCATGGGACGCCCCGACGGCACCGCCGACCTGCCGCGCGTCGCCTGCCCGACC
>JANQGL010000242.1 GCA_028277325.1 Magnetospira sp. | reverse complement strand
CGCTGAGCAACATGGCGGCGGTCGACGACGAGCTGGCCGAGGCGGTGGCGCGGGCGGTGCGGGCGGTCGACCCGGACCTGATCCTGCTCGCCCCGGCCGCCTCCGCCCTGTCGCGGGCCGGTCGCCTGTTCGGCCTGCCGGTGGGCGAGGAGATCTTCGCCGACCGTGCCTACGACGACGACGGGCACCTGCTGCCGCGCCGCCTGCCGGGCGCGGTGCTCGAGGGCCCGGCGGACAGCCTCGCCCAGATCGTCCGCTTCCTGGACGCCGGCGGGCTGGTGACCCGCGGCGGCCGTGTCCTCCGGACCGAGATCCACAGCGTCTGCGTGCACGGCGACAGCCCCGGGGCGCTGGCCATCGCGGCCGCGGTGCGGACCGGCCTGGAAGACCACGGCCTGCGCATCGCGCCGCTCCCGGAGGCGATCGGTGTTTAGGGGCTCCGGTGTCCCGATTCCGGTTTTTTTCTGGTTTCCCGCAAGGAAAACGGATAATTTCTGTACCCTTTTTGGGGGCTTACGTTTCGAATGACTCCAGTTGCTGGCGCCGGTCCGGCGACGGCACGGGGAGGGGTAGTGGAGCACAATGGTCAAGAAGCTTGATCTCGATCTGAAGGTCCTCGACGGCCTTGAGGAGCCGGTGGTGAAGCAGGCCCGGCGCTGGATGGGCCGCGCCCGCCGGATGGCCGACGACGCCACCCACAGCGCCCGCACCGCGTTGCGCGAGAAGCACTTGCGGATCGGCGTGACCGGCCTGTCGCAGGCCGGCAAGACGATCTTCATGACCTCCATGATCAAGAACCTGGAAGCCTACGTCCGCGGCGCCGACACCCTGCCGGCATTCACCCGCAACGGCAAGTCCGGCGCCATCCAGCGCATCGAGATCAAGCCGATCCCGTCGGAGGACATCCCCTACTTCCCCTACGACGAGATCCACCGCCGCCTGGCCAGCGGCCGCGAGGCCTGGCCCGAGCGCACCACCGACGTCGCCGGGGTCAACCTGGTGCTGCACCCGAAGTCGAGCCTGTCGGGGCGTCTCAACGTGGAGATCTTCGATTATCCGGGCGAATGGCTGGTCGACCGCACCATGCTGGACCCGGACCTGACCTACGTCACCTGGTCGCAGCAGATCCTCGACCGCCTGTCGCCGTATTCCGAGCTGGAGGAATGGATCGCGTTCCAGGACTACCTGACCTCGCTCGACTGGAACTCCTCGGCCGGCGTCGAGGAGGCGGCGCGCGAGGCGCACCGCCGCTACAAGGCGCTGCTGTTCGCCTGCCGCGACAAGGTGGGCCTGCGGTTCCTGCAACCGGGCCGCTTCCTGTGCCCCGGGCCGCGCGGCGAGCTGCCGATGCACTGGTTCGCGCCGACCCTGGTGACCGAGGTCCCGGACCGCCCGACCGCCGACAGCCTGTACCGGACCATGGAGCGCCGGTTCGACGCCTATGTGCGCAACGTGCGCGATTTCTTCGAGCGCTATTTCGGGCGCATCGACCGCCAGATCGTGCTGGTCGACGTGCTGGCCGCGCTGTCGGAGGGCAAGGTGGTCTACAACGACACCCGCGACGCGGTGAACGAGATCGCCGCTACCTTCGAGCCGCAGGGCTGGCTCGGCCGCCTGCTGTCGTGGAGTTCGGTGCCCAAGGCCACCTTCGTCGCCACCAAGGCCGACTACCTGCACCAGGACGAGATCGGCAACATGGTGGTGCAGCTGGGCGTGATGGTGGCCGGCGGCCTCGACAGCATGCTGGAGCGCCGGTTCACCGAGAAGCCGCGCGCCGTCGCCGCCCTGTGGTGCTCGCGCGACGACAGCCTGGACGGTCGCCCCGGAGTGGCCTTCCGCAACGTCCGCACCGGCGGCCAGACCCTGTTCCGGTTCGGCCAGATTCCCGGCGAGGTGCCGTCCGACGAGTTCTGGACCCGCGACGGCGGCATTTTCACCATGCCGCGCATGGAGCCGCCGCGGCTCGATCCGGACAGCGAGTCCGGGATGCCGCACCGCGGACTCGACGCGGTGCTGTTCGACGTACTGGGAGATCAGCTTTGACCAAGGACGGCCCCCGACTGGTGGACGCCGACGGCAAGCCGGTGACCCTCGCCCCCGGCCCGCCGGTCCTTCACCCGCCCGTGCAGCCCCCGGCGCCGCGCCGCCAGGAAAGCCCGACCCGGATCGACACCGAACGGGCGACCCCGCCCATCGAGCAGGAATGGCGGCCGCCGCCGCGGCCGGTCGACGGGATCGCCGGGGTGCGCACCTCGTCGCTGATCGCGGCCGGGCTGGGCGTGCTGCTGATTGCCTTCTTCACCTTCGAGGCGGCCGACCTGGTGGTCCGCATGTACGGCCTGGGGCCGGTGGTCGGCAGCCTGTGCCTGTCGGCGATGGCGGCCGGGGTCGGCCTGATCGGGATCGGCGCGCGGCGCGAGCTGGCCGGGGTGCGGCGCCTCGCCTCGGCGGTCCAATTGCGCCGCAAGATCACCGACGAGGACGTGCCCATGAAGACGGCGATCGCCGCCGCCTGCGCCTGGGCCGAGGAGAAGGGGGCCGGCCCGGACGAGATCCTGGCGTTGCAGAAGTGCCCCAACAAGAACGCCCTGCGCGGGGTGCTGCGCCAGCAGGTCTCGGAGAAGCTGGCCGAGCGGGCCACCGCCTGCGTCCGCGCCGCGGTGGTGCAGACGGCCGGCATCTCCGCCGCCTCGCCGTCGCGCGCCTTCGACACCTTCGCCTTCCTGGTCATCGCCGCCCGCATGGCCCGCAACATCGCCGGGGTCTACGGGCTGAAGCCGTCGCTGTCGGCCTCCCTGCTGCTGGTCAAGCAGGCGATCTTCGACACCACCCTGCTGCTGTCGACCGAGGTGGCGGCCGACACCGCGCTGAAGCTGGTCGGCAACAGCCTGGTCGCCAAGGTGCTCAACGAGGCGGCCGGGGCGGCGGTGTCGGCCAACCGGATGGCGGCCCTGGGGCGGCGGATGATCCGCATCTGCGACCCGCTGGCGCCGACCTGATCCGGCCGCCGGACGCGCGGCGTTGCGGCGCCCCGCGTTTTCGTCCATTATCCGCCGCACCCCGAAACCGGCAAGCGAGCACAAGAGAACGCGAACATGGGCACTTTCAGCATCTGGCACTGGTTGATCGTTCTGGCCGTCGTCCTGATCCTGTTCGGCGGCAAGGGCAAGATCTCGGCCCTCATGGGCGATCTCGGCAAGGGCCTCAAGTCGTTCAAGAAGAGCATGAAGGACGAGGAGGAGGCCGACGACGCCACGCCGGCCAAGGCCATCGAATCCGAACCCGCCCGGCGGGCCGCGGCGCCGACCGACAGCAAGGATCGGGCGACCGGCGCCTGACCCCGAACGCAACGGACCGCTCGCGCCATGTTCGACCTCGGCTGGCAGGAACTGTTCCTGGTCGCGCTGATCGCCCTCGTCGTGGTCGGGCCGAAGCAGATGCCGGCCGCCCTGCGCACGGTGAGCCAGGTGGTCCGCAAGGGGCGCACCCTGGCCCACGAGTTCCGGCGCTCGGTCGACGAGGTGATCCGCGAGGCCGAACTGGACGACATCCGCCAGCAGGTGCGCCGCGCCGGCCAGGCCGACCTGGGCCAGGAAGCCGAGCGGATCGTCGATCCGGAGGGCCACCTGCGCCGCCAGTTCGGTCCGGAGGACGTGCTCGACGAGGCGACCCGGCGAGCGGTCGATGAAATGAACCCGACCGACTCGGCGGACGAGCCGGACCCCGATCCGAGACCGGCGCCGCCGCCCGAACAGGCCGAGGCGGCCCCGGGCAGGGAGTCCGGCGGATGACCGAAGAGGACCCGCTCGACGCCTCGCGCATGCCGCTGATGGACCATCTGACGGAACTGCGCGCCCGGCTGCTGCGCAGCTTCGTGATCCTGATCCTGCTGTTCCTCGTCTGCTATTATTTCGCCGCGGACATCTACGCCTTCCTGGTGCAGCCGCTGGCCGACATCGTGCATCGGCAGGGCGGCAGCCAGCAGATGATCTACACCGCCCTCTACGAGGTCTTCTTCACCTACATCAAGGTGTCCTTTTTCGCCGCCGCGTTCCTCGGCTTCCCGATGTTCGCGGCCGAGTTCTGGAAGTTCGTCGCGCCCGGCCTCTACAAGACCGAGCGGCGCGCCCTTCTGCCGTTCCTGATCGCCACCCCGATCCTGTTTTTCCTCGGCGGGGCGATGGCCTACTACGTGGTGTTCCCGCTGGCCTGGGAGTTCTTCCTCGGCTTCCAGGTGCCGCCCGGCGCCGACGGCCTGGCGATCCAGCTGCAGGCCAAGGTGGACCAGTACCTGTCCCTGGTCATGCGGCTGATCTTCGCGTTCGGCCTGTGCTTCGAGTTGCCGGTGATCCTCACCCTGCTGGCCCGGGTCGGCATCGTCACGGTGCAGGGGCTGCGCGAGAAGCGGCGGTATGCGATCGTCCTGGCCTTCGTGGCGGCGGCCGTGCTGACGCCGCCCGACGTGATCAGCCAGCTCATGCTGGCCCTGCCGACCATCATCCTCTACGAGATCTCGATCCTCGCCGCCCTGTTCTTCGAGAGGAAGGCGGCGCGGGCCGAGGCGGAGGCCGAACCGGACGCCGCCGCGGCGGCCGAGGAAACGGCCCGCCGGCCGCGCCCCGGCGGCGCGCCGCCGGCCGAGGAAACCGACTTCAACGCCTGACGGCCCATCGCGGGTGGCAAGAAAGCGCCGGCGGCCGCCGAGCATCGGCCCGCAAACCGGAGTCCGATACTCGGCGTGTTTCCGTCGAGAGCACCCGCCGGTGCCGCCCACCGGCATCGCGCGGGCGCGCGTCGTCAGGCGCGCCGTCCGGCCGCGCGGACCATCGCCTCCAGCCCATCGAGGAAGGCCGACCGGTCGGCCTTCGAGAACGGCCGCGGGC
>JANQGL010000081.1 GCA_028277325.1 Magnetospira sp. | reverse complement strand
CCAAGACGGGGCCCCTGTTCGCCGCCGCGACCACGGCCGGGGCGGTCGCCGCCGGACGCGATCCGGCGCCGTGGCGGCGGCTGGGGGAATCCATCGGCGAGGCCTACCAGGTGGCCGACGACCTCCGGGACGTGGCGGTGGATCCGGAAGTGATGGGCAAGCCGGCCGGCCAGGACGCGGCCCTCGGGCGCCCCAGCGCGGTGGCCGAACTGGGCCTCAAGGGGGCGGTGAAGCGCCTGCAGGGCCTGCTGGAGGACGGGGTGGCCTCGATTCCCGAGGACTGCCACGGCCGCGAGATGCTGCGCGAGTTGATCCTCAAGGAGGCGCGGCGCTTCCTGCCCGAGGACCTGGCCAAGAACGCCGCCTGATCCGACCGACGCCGGGAAGGCCGCCCGCGGCATGAGCCTCTACGCCAGGTACAAGCTTTGGCGCGATCGGCTGTTTGCCAGCCCACGCTTCCAGCGTGCCGCCGTGTGGTTCCCGCCGACCCGCCCGATCGCCCGCAAGAGGGCCGGCGCGTTGTTCGACCTCAGCGCCGGGTTCGTCTATTCGCAGGTGCTCCATGCCTGCGTGCGCCTGAACCTGTTCGGGATCCTGATGGCGGCGCCGCGCCGCCCGGAGGACCTGGCGGCGCGGCTCGACCTTCCGGTGGACGCGACGTTGCGTCTGCTGGAGGCGGCGGTCAGCCTGAGGCTGGTCGAGCGGCGGCGCGGCGGCCTGTACGGCCTCGGGGTGCTGGGGGCGCCGATCCTCGGCAACCCGGGGGCCATCGCCATGATCGCCCACCATCACCTGCTCTACGACGACCTGTCCGACCCGGTGGCGCTGTTGCGCGGCCCGCCGCCCGACGGCACCCGGCTGTCCCGCTTCTGGGCCTACGCGCGCGCCGCCGCCCCGGCCGCCGTGGAGTCCGGGCGGGTGGCCGGCTATTCGGCCCTGATGGCGGCCTCGCAGACCCTGATCGCCGACGACATCCTGGACGCCTATCCGATGCGGCGCCATCGCCGGCTGCTCGACGTGGGCGGCGGCGAGGGGGTGTTCCTGACCCGCGCCCTGCAACGCAACCCGGGCCTGACCGGCGTCCTGTTCGACCTGCCGGCGGTGGCCGCGCGGGCCCGCGAGCGCCTGGAGGCGGCCGGCCTGGGCGACCGCGCGACGACCGAGGGCGGCGACTTCGACGTCACGCCGTTGCCCGAGGGGGCGGACATCGTGGCGCTGGTCCGGGTGGTGCACGACCACGACGAGCCGGCGGCGACCCGCCTCCTGGCGGCGGTGCGCAGGGCGCTGCCCGACGACGGCACCTTGCTGCTGGCCGAACCGATGGCCGACACCCCGGGTGCGGAGCCGATGGGGGGCGCCTATTTCGGATTCTACCTCATGGCGATGGGCAGCGGACGGCCACGCTCGAAGGAGGAATTGACGGCGCTTCTGCGCGCCGCCGGGTTCCCCCGCGTGCGGCGACTGCGCACCCGCCGGCCGCTGTTGACCCAGTTGCTTGTGGCGACTTTGCGGTAGATTAGACGCATTCAAATGTAAATCAACCTTGACATAACGTGTAGTCAGTTTACTCTGACACTGTCATTATCGAGTTGACATTCATGTACGCGGGAACACTGGCGGGGATGGACGCGCTGGCGGTCATCATAGAGCGTCCCGAGCGCTTGACGGTCGATCGACTCGCCCTGACGCCTCCGGGCCGGGGCGACGTGGTGGTCGACATCGAGTGGAGCGGGATCAGCACCGGCACCGAGCGGTTGCTGTGGACCGGGCGCATGCCGTCGTTTCCGGGCATGGGCTACCCGCTGGTCCCCGGCTACGAATCGGTCGGCCGGGTGGCCGATCCCGGCGATGCCGAGGGGTTCTCGGTCGGCGACCGGGTGTTCGTCCCCGGGGCGTCCTGCTACGGCGAGGTGCGCGGCCTGTTCGGCGGCGCCGCCTCGCGGGTGGTGGTGCCGGGGCGCCGGGTGGTGCCGCTGCCCGAGGAGATCGGCGAAAGGGGGGTGCTGATGGCGCTCGCCGCCACCGCCTACCACATCACCGCCAACGGGGCGCCGCAGCCGGACCTGATCGTCGGGCATGGCGTGCTGGGGCGCCTTCTGGCGCGGCTGGCCGTCATTGCCGGCGCCGCGCCGACGGTGTGGGAGCGCAGCCCGGCTCGGGCCGAGGGCGCGCAGGGCTACGCGGTGGTCGATCCGCGGGCCGACGAGCGGCGCGACTATGCCTGCATCTGCGACGTGAGCGGCGATTCGGGGCTGCTCGACAGCCTGATCGACCGGCTGGCCCCGGGCGGCGAAATCGTGCTCGCCGGTTTCTACGACACGCCGCTGTCGTTCGAATTTCCCCATGCCTTCATCCGCGAGGCGCGGATCAGGGTGGCCGCCGAGTTCAAGCCGGCCGACCTGATGGCGGTGCGCGACCTGGTGGCGACGGGGACGCTCGGTCTCGACGGGCTGATCACCCACCGCGCGGTGGCGCCCGAGGCGCCGGACGCCTACCGGGCCGCGTTCGGTGATCCGTCCTGCCTGAAAATGGTTCTCGACTGGAGGTCCTGTTGATGAGCGCCGAGGCGCCGGCCAAAGAGACGCAGATCATCGCAATCTACGGCAAGGGCGGGATCGGCAAGAGCTTTACGCTCGCCAACCTGTCCTACATGATGGCGCAGCAGGGCAGGCGGGTTCTGCTGATCGGTTGCGATCCCAAGTCCGACACCACCTCCCTGCTGTTCGCCGGGCGCGCCACGCCGACCATCATCGAGACCGCGGCGGCCAGGAAGATGGCCGGCGAGGAGGTCACCATCTCCGACGTCTGCTTCAAGCGCGACGGGGTGTTCGCGATGGAGCTGGGCGGCCCCGAGGTGGGACGCGGCTGCGGCGGGCGCGGCATCATCCACGGCTTCGAACTGCTGGAGAAGCTGGGCTTCCACGAGTGGGGCTTCGACTACGTGCTGCTCGATTTCCTGGGCGACGTGGTGTGCGGCGGCTTCGGCCTGCCGATCGCGCGCGACATGTGCCAGAAGGTGATCGTGGTCGGCTCCAACGACCTGCAGTCGCTCTACGTGGCCAACAACGTCTGCTCGGCGGTGACCTACTTCCGCAGGCTGGGCGGCAACGTGGGCGTCGCCGGCATGGTGATCAACAAGGACGACGGCACCGGCGAGGCGCAGGCGTTCGCCGACAAGGCCGGCATTCCGGTGCTGTCGGCGATTCCGGCCGACGAGGACATCCGCCGCAAGAGCGCCGCCTACCAGATCGTCGGCGTGCCGGGAGGTGCCTGGGGGCCGATGTTCGAGGCCCTGGCGAGCAACGTGGCGGCGGCGCCGCCGGTGCACCCGTCGCCGCTCGATCAGGACGACCTGCTGGGCCTGTTCGCCGGCGAGGAAACGGGACGCGACGTGGTGCTCGAGCCGGCCACGCTCGAGGACATGCACGGCGGCAAGCTGCCGGAGCGGACGTCGCTCGAAGTGGTTTACGACACCGTCTGACGCGGCTTGGGGATTGAGAGGGGACCAAACGCCACATGAATCCGTTCGACCACGAGATGAGCCCGGAACGGACCGCGGCCGCGGGGTGCCAGGTCGGCACCTCCGCGCCGGCGGCGACGGCCGGCGTCGCGCGGTCGAGCGGCAAGACGGGTCCGCACGACCAGCCGCAAAGCATGTGCCCGGCGTTCGGGGCGCTCAGGGTCGGTCTGCGCATGCGGCGCACCGCCTCGGTGCTCAGCGGCTCGGCCTGCTGCGTCTACGGCCTCACCTTCACGTCGCATTTCTACGGCGCCCGGCGCCCGGTCGGCTACGTGCCGTTCGATTCCGAGACCCTGGTCACCGGGCGGCTGTTCGAGGACATCAAGGAGTCGGTGGAACGGCTGGCCGATCCCGGCCAGCACGACGCGGTGGTGGTGATCAACCTCTGCGTCCCGACCGCGTCCGGGGTGCCGCTGCGGCTGCTGCCGAAGAACGTCAACGGGGTCCGCATCATCGGCATCGACGTGCCGGGGTTCGGGGTGGGGACCCACGCCGAGGCCAAGGACGTGCTGTCCGGGGCCATGCTCGGCTACGCCCGCAACGAGGCCATGCTGGGCCCGGTGCAGGCGCCGCGCGGCGGCCCCAGCGAGCGGCCGACGGTGACCCTGCTGGGCGAG
>JANQGL010000360.1 GCA_028277325.1 Magnetospira sp. | reverse complement strand
CGCCCGCACGTGATTGCCCGGCTCCAGTACCCCGCGCAGGGCGCGTCCGGTGGCGCCGCGCACCAGCCCCGCGTGGCGCCCGTGGTCGCGGGTCAGCAGGGTCGCGCGGGCCGACGATTCGCCGTGCCGGCGGGCGGTGAGGACGATCGCGTCGTCGGTCCACTCCATGGTCACCGCTCCCCGGGATCCGGCACCGCCGTCAGGCGTTGAAGTCGAGCCCCCATTCGGCGTAGCGCTCGGGGTCGTCGGCCCACTGCTCGCGCACCTTCACGAACAGGAACAGGTGCACCCGACGCTCCAGGATGTCTTCGAGTTCGACCCGCGCGGCGCTGCCGATCGCCTTGATCCGCTGCCCGCCCTTGCCGAGCACGATGGCCTTCTGGCTGTCGCGTTGCACGTAGACGACCTGCCGCAGCTCGGCCGAGCCGTCGCCGCGCTCGCTCCAGCCCTCGGTCTCGACGGCGATCTGATAGGGCAGTTCCTGCTGCAGTTGCAGGTAGATCTTCTCGCGCGTCACCTCGGCCGCCAGAAGGCGCGCCGGCATGTCGGAGATCCGGTCTTCCGGGAACAGCCAGGGTCCCTCCGGCAGCCGCCCGGCCAGGAAGCCGGTCAGGTCCCCAACCCCGTCGCCGGTCCGTGCCGAGACCATGAACACGTCGTCGAACAGGCCCTCGGCATCCAGCCGCGCCGCCAGGTCGAGCAGCTTCGGCTTGTCGATCAGGTCGATCTTGTTGAGCACCAGGTCGACCCGCCGGCCGCCGTCGCGCAGCCGCTCCAGGATGGCGGCGGTGTCCGGATCGACGCCGCGCGCCGCGTCGACCAGCAGCATCGCCGTGTCGGCGTCGGCGGCGCCGCTCCAGGCGGCGGCGACCATCGCCCGGTCGAGCCGCCGGCGCGGCTGGAAGATGCCGGGCGTGTCGACGAACACGATCTGGGTCAGCCCCTCGACGCGGATGCCGAGGACGCGGGTCCGGGTGGTCTGCACCTTGGGCGAGACGATCGACACCTTGGCCCCGACCATATGGTTGAGCAGGGTCGACTTGCCCACGTTGGGCGCCCCCAGGATGGCCACGAAGCCGCAGCGGGTGGGCGCGCCGTTCATCGGGCCTCCAGGCGGTCCAGCAGACGCGCCGCGGCGTCCCGCTCGGCAACCCGCTTCGACGGTCCCTCGGCATGCGCCGCGCGGCCGTCGGCCACCGAGACGCGGACCGTGAACAGCGGGGCGTGCGACGGCCCCTCGCGGCCGATCTCCTCGTAGACCGGCAGGCCCCAGCCGCGCCCCTGCGCCCATTCCTGCAACGCCGTTTTGGGGTCCTTGGGCGGCGCCCGGTCCTCGGCCACCAGGGTCGCCCAGTGGGCCGTCACGAAGCGCGCCGCCGGCGCCAGTCCGCCGTCCAGATAGAGGGCGGCGATCACCGCCTCGCAGGCATTGGCCAGCAGCGCCGGATTGGCCCGCCCCCCGGCGTCCCGCTCGGCATCGGCCAGGCGCAGGTGATCGCCCAGCCGGCAGGTCTCGGCGACCCGGGCCAGCGACGGCCGGCTCACCAGGGCGGCGAGGCGGCGCGCCAGGGCGCCCTCGTTCTCGTCGGGAAATCCGCGGTACAGCATGTCGGCGACCACCAGGCCCAGCACCCGGTCACCGAGAAACTCCAGGCGCTCGTTGGAGACGCCGCCCGGATTCAGGCTGGCGTGGGTGAGGGCGCGGCCGAGCAGGCCGGGATCCTCGAATCGATACCCCAGGCTGCGTTGCAGGTCGTCCAGAGCGGCGTTACCCATCGGGAACGATCAGTGAATACCCTGAAAGAATCTATCGTAGCGCAGCGCCCAGGGCCATTTCCAGAGTTCCCACCAGGCGGCCTCGGGCGACTTGGAGAAGAACATCACCTCGGCCCGCCCGATCAGGTTCTCGAGCGGGATGTAGCCGACCTCGCGCAGCACCCGGCTGTCCGACGAATTGTCCCGGTTGTCGCCCATCCCGAACACGTGGCCGTCGGGCACCGTGTAGACCGGCGTGTCGTCGAACGGCCCGAAATCGCCGTTCGTTTCGAGGATGCGGTGGGTCACCCCGTTGGGCAGCGTTTCGTCGTATTGCGGAATACGCAGCACGTTGCCATGGGCATCGCGCTCCACGTAGTCCTCGACCCGCGTGCGGACCACCGGCCTGCCGTCGATGTGCAGGACGCCCTTGACCACCTGGATGGTGTCGCCGGGCAGGCCGACGATGCGCTTGATGTAATCCTGGCTGGGATCGGTCGGCTTGCGGAACACCGCCACGTCGCCGCGCTCCGGCAGGGTCGACAGGATGCGGCCGCCGAACAGCGGCGGCGAGAACGGGAACGAATAGCGGCTGTAGCCGTAGGACAGCTTGGAGACGAACAGGTGGTCGCCGACCAGCAGGGTGGGCACCATAGAGCCCGACGGAATGGAAAACGGCTCGTAGGCGAAGGTGCGGATCACCAACGCGATGGCGAGGGCGTAGAGAACCGTGCGCAGGGTCTCGCCCCAGCCTCCCGACTCCTTGTCCGGGGTGCCGTCGTGGTCTGTGCCGTTGTCGTTCATCGGAGTCGTCTTCGGTCGAAACAGGGGGGAATGCGCGGACTGATCAATACAGCCACCCTTGCGCGTGTCAAGCGGCGGGGCCGGGCAGCGCCGAAATCACCACCATCGCATGCGCCATCGGGTACTCGTCGGTCAGCGAAAGATGCACATGCGGCCGCATGCCGCCGGGAACCAGTTCGTCGAGCCGCCGCGCCGCGCCGCCCCACAGGGTCAGGGTCGGCTGGCCGCTCGGCAGATTGCCGGTCCGGAGGTCGCGCCAGTAGACGCCGCGCCGAAACCCGGTGCCCAGGGCCTTGGCCGCCGCCTCCTTGGCCGCGAAGGCCTTGGCCAGTTCGGCCGCCGGATTGGCCCGCCGGCGGCTCTTGGCGCGCTCGGCGTCGGTGTAGACCCGGTCCAGGAACCGGTCGCCGAACCGCGCCAGCGTCTCCTCGATGCGGCGGATGTCCGCGAGGTCGGTCCCGACGCCCAGGATCATGCGCCGCGCGCCTCGTCCATCAGGGCGCGCATGCGGCGGATCGAGGCCTCCAGGCCGACGAAGATCGCCTCGCCGACCAGGAAGTGGCCGATGTTGAGTTCGACGACGGTCCCGACGGCGGCCACCGGTCCCACCGTGTCGTAGGTCAGGCCGTGCCCGGCGTGGCATTCCAGGCCCAGGTCCTCGGCCGCCGCCGCCGCCGCGACCAGGCGGGCCAGCTCGGCCTCGCGGGCCGCGCCCTCGGCCTCGCAATAGGCGCCGGTGTGCAGGTCGTCCACCGGGGCACCGTGCGCACGGGCCGCCTCCAGGTGCGCCGGGACGGGTTCGACGAACAGCGACACCCGCACCCCGGCGTCGCCCAGCCGGCCGACCACCGGCTCCAGGGCGGCGCGGTTGCCGATCACGTCCAGGCCCCCCTCGGTGGTGCGCTCCTCGCGCTTCTCCGGCACGATGCAGGCGGCATGCGGCTTGTGACGCAGGGCGATGGCCAGCATCTCGCCAGTCGCCGCCATCTCCAGGTTCAGGGGCAGCGCCAGGTCGCAGACCAGACGGGTGATGTCGAGGTCCGAGATGTGGCGCCGGTCCTCGCGCAGATGCGCGGTGATGCCGTCGGCCCCGGCCGCCTCGGCCAGCCGGGCGGCGCGCACCGGGTCCGGGAAGACGCCGCCGCGCGCGTTGCGGATGGTCGCCACGTGATCGATGTTCACGCCAAGTCGGAGAGGTCGGCTCATCGGTCCATCGCCTGTTGGCCGGAAACGCGTCCCGGAAGACGCCGGGAGGGAGACTTATCCGGCCGCCGGGACGAGGTCAAGCGGTTAGGGCCTGTAGACAATCATCCTGGGAGCCTCGGTTCGTGCGAAATCGGCCCGGCTCCGGGAGTTAGGACGAAGGACATGCCGAGCATATTCGAGGACGAACGACGCCGAGCCGGGCCGATTGCGC
>JANQGL010000193.1 GCA_028277325.1 Magnetospira sp. | reverse complement strand
ACCGGCGGCCACAGCTCCACCCGCCCGCCGTCGCCGTCGCGCATCGACGCGTGGTGGATGTCCTTGCCGTCCAGGGCCACCCCGTCGCGCGCCGCGTCGCGCGCGAACACCTTGTCGACCGCCGTCAGCACGGCGCGGGTGGAGCGGAAGGAGGCGATCAGGTCGACCTCCCGCAGGTCGCCGCCGGCCGCCCTGACGCGCGTCGCGAAATGGGTCCGCATGCGGGCGAAGCCGGCCGGGTCGGCGCGCTGGAAGCTGTAGATCGACTGCTTGGCGTCGCCGACCGCGAACACGCCGCGCGGCGGATAGAGGTCCGGGTCGATCTCGGTGCTGAAGAACTCCTCGGCCAGCAGGGCCACCACCTCCCACTGCTCCGGGTTGGTGTCCTGCGCCTCGTCGATCAGGATGTGGTCGAGGCCGCCGTCCAGCTTGAACAGGACCCCGGGCGCCACCCCGGGGCGGCGCAGCAGGTCGCGGGTGGCCAGCACCAGGTCCTCGTAGACGAGCAGGCCGCGCGCCGCCTTGCGCGCCGCATAGGCGTCGAGCAGGGCGCCGACCAGGCGCAGCAGGGCGGCGTTGGCGGCCGCCACCCCGGCGGCGCGCCGGCGGTCGAGCGTGGCCAGCAGGCGGTCCGCCTCGGTCTCCAGGATCTCCGCCACCCCCGGATTGGCCGTCGCCAGGGCCTTGGTGATCAGGCGGCGGCGGATTTTCTTCAAGGGGATACCGGACTCGCCGGCCAGGAACCCGGCGGCGTAGGCGTCGAAGCCGGCGGTCCGCGCCTCCCGGTCGCCGGCCAGCCAGGAGCCGATGATGCCGGACAGCCTCGCGTCGCTGTCCTTTCCCTCGGCAAGGACCTGCACCGCCAGCCGCAGGCCCATCGGGTCGAGCGCCGCGTCGTCGCAGGCGGCGGCGAGAACGCGGTCCGGGGTGTCGTCGGCGGCGACCCCAAGGCGGGTCCGCAGCTCGGCGGCGGCGCGCCCCGGGTCGCCGCCGTGGCGCCCGAACAGGCGGCGCAGGCGGCCGCGCTCGGCGGCCAGGGCGCCCATCAGGTCGTCGAATCTGGTTTCGTGGACCCTGAGGGTGACCTCGCCCAGGGCCGCCGCCAGGTCCGGGTCGGCGCCGTCGCGCGCCGCCGCGAGGACGGTCTCCCGGGCCTCGGCGAGCAGTTCGGCCGCCGTGCGGTCGTCCATCACCGCGAACTGCGGCGACAGTCCGGCCTCGAGCGGGAACCGCCGCAGCACCGACTGGCAGAACGCGTGGATGGTCTCGATGCGCGGTCCGTCGGCGCTGTCGAGGACCTTGGCGAACAGCCGTCGGGCGCGCGTCCGCTCGTCATCGCCCGGCGGTCGGCCGAGCAGGTCGGCCAGCGCCTTCTCAAGGTCCGGGGCGTCGATCCGGGTCCAGTCGCCGAGGGTCTCGGCGATCCGGGTCGCCATCTCGGCCGCCGCGGCGCGGGTGAAGGTCAGGCAGAGGAGTCGTTCGGGGGGCGTGCCGGCGAGGAGCAGGTTGAGCACCCGGTCGGCCAGCACCTTGGTCTTGCCGGTCCCGGCCGAGGCGGCGACCCAGGCCGAGACGGCGGGGTCGGCCGCCTCCCGTTGCGCCAGGTTGGGGTCGAGCCCCGTCATGCCGTGTCCTCGTCGTCCACCGAAGACCATTCGCGGACCCGCGCCAGGTGCTCGTAGTCGCCGTAGCGGGGCGCCGCGTCGGGGCGCGGCCGCGCCGGATAGGGGGTGGCCGGATCGTCGTAGGTCGCCACCAGGCGTTCGAGGCCGGCCGCCGCGTCGTCGATCAGGGCGCGGATATCCCTGCCGGCGGCGGCGATCTCGCCGGCCGTGGCGCCGCCGCCGAGGCGCCAGTAGTCCAGCCGCGTCACCGGCCGGCCCGGGATCCCGTCGAAGTGCCCGCCCTCGGCCAGCGCGCCTTCCAGCGGCAGTTGCGGCGCGTAGCCGGCCAGCACCTGTTTCTGGGTCGGCGCCGTTCCGGTCTTGTAGTCGATGACCGCCAGGCCGCCGTCGGCCAGCCGGTCGATGCGGTCGGCGGTGGCGGTCAGGGTGAAGTCTCCGCCCGGCGCCGGGATCGTCATCGCGCCCTCGACCTCGGTGCGGCTGGCCGCCAGTCCGGCCGCGCGGCGCTCCGATTCGACGGCGGCGAACCAGCCGGCGATGCGCAGGAAGCGCGGCCACCAGAAGGCCCACACGCCGGGCCGCGCCAGGTGCTCGGCGAACACCGCGCGACCCGTCGCGATCAGCCGCGCCTCGGCGTCCGGCGGCAGCGGCGCCGGCGGCGGATGCGCGCCGACGAACCGGTCCAGGGCGGCATGGATCAGCA
>JANQGL010000155.1 GCA_028277325.1 Magnetospira sp. | reverse complement strand
ATCCGGCCACGCTGGGCGCCATGATCGCCTTGGCGACGTCGGTCGACCCGCACTCCTTGCAGGCCAGCTTGCCGGAGTCTTTCAGTTCGTCGTATTCGGCACCGCTGCGGAACCACTCGTCGTAGACGTGACCCTCGGCGCATTTCAGGCGATAGACCATCATCGGGAACGTTCCTCCGGAGGTTACGGATTGGCCGCTGCTTATATACGCCGGCCGCGGTGCCGCGCCAAGGGCCGGCGACCGCATATTTCGTTTTGATAAAATACCGCCCGTCCGGTAAGCTTAAAAGATTCAAAAATCAATGATCGCAGGGTTGGAGCCGTGACAGCGTTGCAGGATCTCAGGTCGATGGCCGAGAGCAAGGATGCGTTCGACCTTCTGGACCATCTCATCCGCCGGGAATTCCCGGGGAAATGCGTGGTGACCGCGTCGTTGAAGGCGCGCAGCGTGGCGGTGCTGCGCATGGTCGCCGACATCGATCCGTCGACCGCGGTGGTGTTCTGCCACGCCCGCGACCTGTTCGAGGAGAGCCGGGCCTATCGGGCCGACATTATTTCGTCGTTCGGACTCACCGACGTGACCGAGGCGCACGGCGACCGCATCGCGCCGGTGGACAAGGGCTCGGACCACATCGAGTGCCTGTGGGTGGAAGACCCGGACGGCGGCGGCCTGGTCCACGAGTGCGTGCACCTGAACGAGACCCTGGCGCCCTACGGCTGCTGGATCAGCGCCGTGTACGGCGAGGGGCCGGACGCGGTGTCGCGCGACGTCGAACGGATCGACATGGACGGCCGCCTGCCGAAGGTGGACGTGCTGGCCGACTGGGCGCCGACCGACGTCCAGGCGTTCCTGCAGGACCGCGGGGTGCCGCCGCATCCGCTGGCCAATCCCCGCCACACCAAGTCGGCGCGGCGCGATTTCGGCAAGCGCGAGGCCGACTACTACATCTACTGAGCCCCGGCATGGCGCCCGATTTCGCCCTCGAGGACGCCGCCCGCGCCCGCCACGGCGGGCCGGTGGCCGGGGTCGACGAGGCGGGGCGCGGCCCCTGGGCGGGACCGGTGATGGCGGCGGCGGTGAGTCTCGACCCGACACGCCTGCCGGCCGGCCTCGACGATTCCAAGAAACTGTCGGCGCGCCGCCGCGAGACCCTGTTCGAGGCGCTGCTGACCGCGGCGCGGGTCGGCATCGGGCGCGCCGACTGCGCCGAGATCGAGGCCCTGAACATCCTCGGCGCCACCTTCCTGGCCATGCGGCGCGCGGTGGCGGCGCTGCCGGAACCGCCGGCCGTGCTGCTGATCGACGGCAACAAGGTGCCGGACGGCCTGCCCTGCGCCGCCGAGGCGGTGGTCAGGGGCGACGCCCGGTCGCTGTCGATCGCCGCCGCGTCGATCGTCGCCAAGGTCACCCGGGATCGGGTGATGGCGGACCTGGACGGCGAATTCCCCGGCTACGGCTGGGCCCGCAACGCCGGCTACGGGACGGCGGCGCATCGCGACGCGCTGCAGCGGCTCGGGGTGACCCCGCACCACCGGCGCGGGTTCGCCCCGGTGCGCAAGATATTGAGTCTCGACGGGGTCCGGGATTCCACATCTGGTCGCAAGAACTTGTTAACAAGTGGCTGATTCACTTAGGCCTTGTTCCGGCCCATCAACCAGCCAGGCACCCGCCATGAGTCCCCGACAGACCTTCGAGACCGACCGGATCATCCGCGGCGACGCCGCCGAGTCGCTGCGCGCCCTGCCGGCCGGCTGCGCCGACATGATCTTCGCCGATCCGCCCTACAACCTGCAACTCGAAAGCGATCTCTACCGGCCCAACAACACCCGCGTCGACGGGGTGGACGACGCCTGGGACCGTTTCGCCGGGTTCGACGACTACGACGCGTTCACCCGCGACTGGCTGGCGGCGGCGCGCGACGCGCTGACCGACCACGGCACCCTGTGGGTGATCGGCTCCTATCACAACATCTACCGGGTCGGGACGATCCTGCAGGACCTGGGCTACTGGATCCTCAACGACATCGTGTGGCGGAAATCCAACCCGATGCCCAACTTCCGGGGTCGCCGCTTCACCAACGCCCACGAGACCCTGCTGTGGGTGGCCAAGTCCAAGGACTCCAGGTACCGTTTCAACTACGAGGCCATGAAGGCGCTGAACGACGACCTGCAGATGCGCTCGGACTGGTATTTCCCGATCTGCGGCGGCGCCGAACGCCTGCGCGACGCGGACGGTGCCAAGGCGCATCCGACCCAGAAGCCGGAAGCGCTGCTGCACCGGGTGCTGATGGCGTCGACCGAGGTCGGCGACCTGGTCCTCGATCCGTTCTTCGGCAGCGGCACCACCGGCGCCGTGGCGCGCCGTCTGCGCCGCCGCTGGATCGGCATCGAGCGCGACGAGTCCTATCTGCGCGTTGCCGCCGAACGGATCTCCAAGGTGGTGCCGGCGGCCGACCCGGACCTGGTGCGCTGCCCGTCGAGGAAGGAGGAGAAACGGATTCCGTTCGGCCAACTCATCGAGCACGGGCTGCTGGAGCCCGGCACGGTGCTCTACGACCCGAAGAAGCGGTTCTCGGCCCGGGTGCGCGCCGACGGCACCCTGAT
>JANQGL010000121.1 GCA_028277325.1 Magnetospira sp. | reverse complement strand
CCGGCCAGATGGGTGCCGCCGTCGCGCTGCGGGATGTTGTTGGTGAAACACAGCATGGTTTCGTGGTAGCTGTCGTTCCATTGCAGCGCCAGCTCGACCGCCACCCCGTCCTTCTCGCCGGCGACGAAGATGGTGTCCGGGATCAGCGGGTTCTTGGAGCGGTCCAGGTAGCGCACGAACTCGATCAGGCCGCCCTCGTAGTGCATCTCCACCACCACCGGTTCGGCGTGGCGGGCGTCGGTCAGGGTCAGGTTGACCCCGGAATTGAGGAACGCCAGTTCGCGCAATCGATGCTCAAGCGTGGTGACGTCGAACTGGGTCATGCTGAAGGTGGCGGTCGACGGCCTGAAGGTCACGTGGGTGCCGGCCCGCTCGGCGGCCGGGCCGACCTCGGCCAGTGGCGCCTCGGCGTCGCCGTCGCGGAACCGCATCGCGTATTCGCGGCCGTCCCGGTACACCCGCAGCTCCAGCCATTCGGACAGGGCGTTGACCACCGAGACGCCGACCCCGTGCAGGCCGCCGGAGACCTTGTAGGCGTTCTGGTTGAACTTTCCGCCGGCGTGCAGGCGGGTCATGATCACCTCGGCCGCCGACACCCCCTCCTCCTCGTGGATGTCCACCGGCACGCCGCGCCCGTTGTCGGTGACGGTCACCGAGCCGTCCGGGTTGAGGGTCACGGTGACGGTGTCGCAGTAGCCGGCCAGGGCCTCGTCGATGGCGTTGTCCACCACCTCGTAGACCATGTGATGCAGACCGGTCCCGTCGTCGGTATCGCCGATATACATGCCGGGGCGCTTGCGCACCGCCTCCAGGCCGCGCAGGACCTGGATGGCGTCGGCGCCGTAGCCGTTGGGGGTCGGTTCGGGGGTGTCGCTCATCGACCTCGTTCCTCCGGGGCCGCGACCCCGTCCTCAACATGGAAAAACCGCGCCCGCCCGGCCAGCGGCGCGAACAGCCGCGGATCGGTGCCGGTCAGCCAGGCCTGGGCGCCGAGGGCCACGATCTCGTCGAACAGGGCGTGCCGCCGGGTCTCGTCCAGATGCGCCCCCACCTCGTCGAGCAGCAGCAGCGGCGCGGCGCCGCGCTCCAGGGCGCGCATCCGGGCGTCGGCCAGCACCACGGCGATCAGCAGCGCCTTCTGTTCGCCGGTCGAGCACCGGGCGGCGTCCAGGTTCTTCGCCGCGTGACGCACCCGGAGGTCGGAGCGGTGCGGCCCGGTCCGGGTGCCGCCGGTCTCGGCGTCGGCGCGGCGCGAGTCGGCGAGGGCGGTCCGCAGCCGCTCCTCGGCGTCCAGCGCCGGACCGCCGGCGAGCCAGTCCTCGACGTCGCCGAGCGCCGCCAGGTCGGCCTTCGGGAACGGTCCGGCGGCCAGCGCACAGGCGTCGTTGAGGCGTTCCACCATGTCGCGCCGCACCGCCGCGATGGCGATCCCGCGTTCGGCCAGGGTGGCCTCCAGGCCGTCCAGCCAGGCCGGATCGGCCGGCCGGCCGCCGGCCTGCTCGCGCAGCAGGCGGACCCGCTCGCGCAGGGCGTGCTCGTAGGCCGACAGGCGGCCCGCGTGGGCCGGATCGAAGCCGAACACCAGGCGGTCCAGGAAGCGCCGCCGGCCGGCCGGCCCGTCCTGGAACAGGCGGTCCATCTGCGGGGTCAGCCAGACCGCGCTGACCACCTGGGCGAGCGCCGCCTGGCCGCGCGCCGGGGCGCCGTCGATGCGGACCAGCCGGCGGTCGCGCCCGTCGGGCAGGCGTTCGATCCCGGTCCCCACGTCGACGCCGCCGGACGGGGTGCGCAGATGCGCCGCCACCGCCCAGCCGCCGCGGCCGCCGCTGCGCGCCGGGTCGCCGAGCGGCGTCTGGCGCAGGCCGCGGCCCGGGACCAGGAACGACAGGGCCTCCAGGAGGTTGGTCTTGCCGGACCCGTTGGGGCCGCTCAGGACCACCGGTTCCGGACCGCATTCCAGGCGCTGGAAGGCGTAGCACCGGAAGTCGCTCAGGGTCAGGCGGGCGACCGACAGCGGCGCCGTTCCGGAAAACGCGCCCGATGCCGGCGGTCGCTGCATGGTGGGGCTGGTCCCTTGGATGGTCATCAAACCCGCATGGGCATCACGACGTAGATCGCGCTGGCGTCGCCGGCGTCGCGGATGATGGTCGGCGAGGCGGCGTCGGACAGCGCGAGCTGCGCGCTGTCGCCTTCGATCTGCTGCATGATGTCGAGCAGATAGCGGGAATTGAAGCCGATGTCGATCTTGTCGCCGCCATAGGAGATTTCCACCTCCTCGGTGGCCGAGCCGGCGTCGGGGCTGGTCGCGGTCAGCACCATCGTGCCGTCGGTCATGCTGAGCTTGATGGCGCGCGACTTCTCGGTCGAGATCGCCGACACCCGGTCGACCGCCTCGGCGAGCAGGCTGCGGTTCACGTCGACGATCCTGTCGTTGCCGGCCGGGATCACCCGCTCGTAGTCGGGGAAGGTGCCGTCGATCAGCTTCGAGGTCAGGACGGCCGATCCGAAGGCGAAGCGGATCTTGGTCTCGGAGAGCGAGACCGCCACGTCGTCGGTCGTCTCGTCGATCAGCTTGCGCAGTTCGGCCACCGTCTTGCGCGGCACGATGACGCCGGGCATGGCCTCGGCGCCCGGCGGCAGGGGCACCTCGACGCTGGCCAGCCGGTGGCCGTCGGTGGCCACCGCGCGCAGCACCTTGACGCCGTCGCGCTCCGTGGCGTGCAGGTAGATGCCGTTGAGGTAGTAGCGGGTTTCCTCGGTCGAGATGGCGAACCGGGTGCGGTCGATCAGGGCCCGCAACTCGCTCGACGACAGGGCGAAGGTGTGCGGCAGGTCGCCGCCCGCCATCACCGGGAAGTCGGCCGTCGGCAGGCAGGCGAGGGTGAACCGGGACCGCCCGGCGCGCAGGCCGAGGCGCGACTCCTCGTCGGTCGTCTCCATCGCCACCTGGGCGCCGTCGGGGAGCTTGCGCACGATGTCGTGCAGGGTGTGGGCCGGCGCGGTGATGGCGCCCGGGGTGTCGATGGGCAGGGTCAGCGATTCGACCATCTCCAGGTCCATGTCGGTGGCGTTGAGGGTGACCCGGTCGTTGGTCGCCTCGATCTTCACGTTCGACAGGATCGGAATGGTGTTGCGGCGCTCGACGACGCTCTGCACGTGGCTGAGGACCCGGAGCAGATCGGCGCGTTCGAAAGTGATTTTCATGACGTTGCGAGAATCCGAATGACGGTCAGGGAATCAATGGGGCCGCCCGCCCCGGCCGACGGCCACCAACGGCGCCGCCAAACGGCGGCCAAAGGGGGTGACAGTATAGGCAATGGACCGAGGAGACCGAAGCCTTTTCGCGCGCCCTCAAAATGGAAACGTCTATGCTTGGGAGCCAGACAGTCCGGTCACGCAGCCAAACGGAATTCCGATTGCCGCCATCGGGCATGGGCCTCCAACCCTTCCGTCCAAACGTGCCGTCAGTTTCGTCCAACGGGTCGTCGAACTGCCGAATTCATCGGCGACAAAAGCCTTTGGAGGCTGTCCCGGATAATACCTCATCATGGGGCTTCACGGCGGAAGGACCCAAGGTGCTGCCGCACCTGATGGCCGGTTCCAAGGAGGACCACGAGACCGTGTCGGCCTTCTTCCAGAGCCCGCCCCCGCGAAGGCGGGGGACATGCGCTCCCGCTGTAAGGCCTCGTGCGGCGTCGAGTCCTTCCGAATGGCGCGATGCCGGGCGTGACTCCGACTCCGATCGACGCATCGGAGCGCGCGGCCATGAAAACCCCCCGGAGGGCCGTGCCCGCCGGGGGGGCTTGGCTTGATGCGATGAAACGGCCTATTCGCGGTTGCCGAACAGGCTCAGCAGCATCAGGAACAGGTTGACGAAATCCAGATACAGGCTGACGGCGCCCATGATCTGCTTCTTGCCCATGATCTCGCCGCTGTCGCTCACCGCGTACATGGACTTGATGCGCTGGGTGTCGTAGGCGGTCAGCCCCGCGAACACCAGCACGCCGATGACCGAGATGACGAAGTGCAGCATCGACGACGCCAGGAAGATGTTGACGATGCTGGCGATGACCACCCCGATCAGGCCCATGAACAGGAAGCTGCCGAGGCCCGAGAGGTTCTTCTTCGTCGTATAGCCGAACAGGCTCAATCCGGCGAAGGACGCAGCCGAGATGAAGAACACCCGGGCAATGCTGACATCCGTATAGGTCAGGAAGATGTGCGAAAGGGACAGGCCGAACACTGCGGCGAAGCTCCAGAACACCACCTGCAGGACCGAATGGCTCATCTTTTGGATACCGAAGCTCAGCGCCAGGATGAAGGCCAGGGGCGACAGCATCACGATGAAGCCCACAATGCTGTGTCCGGCCAACTGACCGAACTCGTTGGTGGTGTAGAGCAAATCCCGGATGGCGGGTGTGCTGGCGGCGATCCACGCCACCGCGCCGGTCAGCGCGACACCGCCCGCCATGTAGTTGTAGACGCCGAGCATGTACTTCCGCAGGCCGACGTCGATCCCGGCGGCATGGGCCTCGGCCGGGGTCATCCGTTCGGCCCGCGCCCGCGCCTGGTAACGGTCGTTGGGTATGCGTGCCATGAGTCTCCTCGCTCGATAGGGTGAACAGTTTCCTCGCCCCTAAATATGGCACACGGCGGGCCGAAATCAACGCCGTTCGGATGCCTCCGGAAGCCGCCGGAACGGGGCCTTCGGGGGGCGAAAACCTTCTGGCGCAACCGGATTCGACACTCTATGATACGCGCCCAGCGCCGGATCCCAGCCGGCCCAATGGGCGTGCGTCCGGTTTCGGGACGGACGCGGGACACCGCACATAAGACCCGAAACAGGGACGCGAGGTCAGATGTTCTCCAAGCTCTTCGGCTTTCTGTCGGCGGATATGGCCATCGACCTGGGCACCGCCAACACCCTGGTTTACGTCAAGGGGCGCGGGATCGTGCTCAACGAGCCCTCGGTGGTCGCCATCGCCGAGGTCAAGGGCCGCAACCAGGTGCTGGCGGTCGGCGAGGAAGCCAAGCAGATGCTCGGTCGCACCCCCGGCAACATCCAGGCCATCCGGCCGTTGCGCGACGGGGTGATCGCCGACTTCGAGATCGCCCACGAGATGATCAAGCATTTCATCCGCAAGGTGCACAACCGGCGCAGCTTCGCCAGTCCGCAGATGGTCGTCTGCGTGCCCTCCGGCTCCACCGCCGTCGAGCGCCGCGCGATCCAGGAATCGGCCGAAAGCGCCGGCGCCCGCAAGGTGTTCCTGATCGAGGAGCCGATGGCGGCGGCGATCGGCGCCGGGCTTCCGGTGACCGAGCCGACCGGCTCGATGGTGGTCGACATCGGTGGCGGCACCACCGAGGTGGCGGTGCTGTCGCTCGGCGGCATCGTCTACGCGCGCTCGGTGCGGGTCGGCGGCGACAAGATGGACGAGGCGATCATCGCCTACATCCGGCGGAGCCCATCTCCTCCTTGATCCGCTCGGCCGATCCCTCGCCGATCAGGAGGTTATGGTTGCGCCGGATGTAGGCGATGACCGCCTCGTCCATCTTGTCGCCGCCGACCCGCACCGAGCGCGCGTAGACGCTGCCGCCGAGCGACAGCACCGCCACCT
>JANQGL010000112.1 GCA_028277325.1 Magnetospira sp. | reverse complement strand
CGCGGCCGGCCCCCGGCGGCGCGGCGACGCCGGACGCCGGCCTGGGACACACCATCCTGGTGGTCGAGGACGATCCGTCGGCCCGCGAGGCCCTGGGACTGTTCCTGATGTCGCGGGGATTCCGGGTCAGCGCGTTCGGCGCCATCGAGCCGGCGTTGGCGCACACGTGCGACGCCGGGGCCTTGCCCGAGGCCGTGATCACCGACTACCGATTTGCCGGCCGTGCCGAGACCGGTCTCGATCTGATCGACCGGGTCGCCGACCTGTGCGGCCGGCCGATTCCCGGCATCGTGGTGACCGGCGACACCACCGAGCACCGGCTCCGCGAGTTCGAGACCCGGTCGGTGGTGTATTTGCACAAGCCCGTGGACTCCGGCGAGCTTCTCTCAATGCTGATGCGGCTGCTTGAAGGCGGCCGGTTGGCCCCCTCCGGGTGACGTCGGCTCCGCGCAGGTCGCGAGGAAACCGGGTCGTCAGGGTCCGGGCTTCGATGCTTGGATTTGCTAACTATTCGAGTCCGCGCCGGTTCCGTTGTCGCGGCGCCGGTGGATGTTCTGCCCGATTTCGTCCAGGTCGGCCTGTTCGCGGCGCGTCTCCTCGCGGCGACTCCGTTCGTCGCGCAGGCGCTGGCTCTCCTCGTAGGTCTTCAGCTCCCGATAGGCGATCCCCAGGTTGTCCTGCGCCACCTGGACCTCCAGCTCGGCCCGGGTGATCGACTGCGCCAGGCGCTCGCGGGCCAGATTCACGCCGTCGGCGAACGCCCCGTAGGTGATGGCGAATTCGGGACGCCGCGCCGCCACGTCCTGCTCCGCGACCAGCCGCTCCTCCAGGCGCCGCGACTGCTCCTCAAGATCGTGGAGGGCGCGCAGCTTGGCCCCCAGGGCGCGCCGCCGTTCGTCCACCTGGTGGCGGGTCAGCCGGATCAGGCCGTGCAGGTCCTTGCCGGCCATGGATCAGGCGCCTCCGTCCGCTTCGTAGTCTTCGCCGAGGATCGCCGCCAGCTGTCGGTATCCGGTCTCCAGGTCCACCGGCTCGTCCTTGCGCTGGGCCAGGAATCCCTCCAGCGCCGGGTAGTGGACGATCGCCTCGTCGACCGCCGCGTCGCTGCCGCGCCGATAGGCGCCGAGGCGGATCAGTTCGGCCATGTCCTCGTAGGTGGCCAGCAGCGTCCGGGCGCGCGCGATCAGCGCGTTCTGGCGCTCGGTGTTGCAGTCGGGCAGGGTCCGCGAGACGCTGCGCAGGACGCTGATCGCCGGATAGCGGTTGCGCTCGGCGATCGCCCGGTCGAGCACCACGTGGCCGTCCAGGATGCCGCGCACCGCGTCGGACACCGGCTCGTTGTGGTCGTCGCCCTCGACCAGCACCGTGAACAGGCCGCTGATCGTCCCCTGGCCGTCGGCCCCCGGACCGGCCCGCTCCAGAAGCTGCGGCAGTTCGGCGAACACGGTCGGGGTGTAGCCCTTGCTGGCCGGCGGCTCGCCGGCCGACAGGCTGATTTCCCGCTGCGCCATGGCGAACCGGGTGACGCTGTCCATCAGGCACAGCACGTCGTGCCCCTGGTCGCGGAAGTATTCGGCCACCGCCATCGTCATGTAGGCGGCCTGGCGGCGCACCAGCGGCGGCTCGTCGGAGGTGGCGACCACCACCACGCTGCGATTCAGCCCCGCCTCGCCCAGGTCGTCCTCGATGAACTCGCGGGCCTCGCGGCCGCGCTCGCCGATCAGGCCGATGACGCTGACGTCGGCCTCGGTGTGGCGGGCCATCATGGAGAGCAGGCTGGACTTGCCGACCCCCGATCCGGAGAAGATGCCCATCCGCTGGCCGCGGCAGCAGGTCAGGAAGGCGTTCATGGCGCGCACGCCGAGATCGATCTTGGCACCGACGCGGCGCCGCGTGTGGGCCGGCGGCGGCCGGTTGCGCACCGGATAGGCGTGGGGTCCGGCGGGCATCCGTCCGGCGCCGTCG
>JANQGL010000280.1 GCA_028277325.1 Magnetospira sp. | reverse complement strand
ATCGACGCCCGGCGGCCGGTCGCCCTGCGCCAGGCCCTGGTGCTGGCGCCGCGGCGCGGCCTGGGGTTCCGGTTCGTGCTCGACCTGATGCCCGTCGACCGGGCGACCTTCCTGCGCCGCACCGGCCTCGACGGACTGCATCTGGTCGAGTCGCGCGCCTTCGTCGACCTGCCGGACGACGCGGCGACCATCCCGCCGCCCGACCGGCGGCCGCCCGACCTCGGGCAGGTGATCGAGGACCCGCGCGCCCGCGCCCTGGCCCGGATGGCGCCGCCGCGCGACAAGCCCTTGCTGCACCTGCGCAAGCGGGTGGTGGTGCTCGATCCCGGCCACGGCGGGATCGATCCCGGCGCCACCGGCGTGAGCGGCATCCACGAGAAGCACATCACCCTGGCCATGGCGCGCGCCGTCAAGACGCGGCTGGAAGCGGCCGGGCGCTACCGGGTGGTCCTGACCCGTAACCGCGACCTGTTCATCCGGCTGCGCGACCGGGTGTCCTTCGCCCGCGACGCCGGGGCCGAGCTGTTCGTATCGCTGCACGCCGACAGCATCGGCAATCCGCGCATTCGCGGCCTGTCGGTCTACACCCTGTCGGAGAAGGCGTCCGACCGCGAGGCCGCCCTGCTGGCCGAAAAGGAGAACAAGGCCGACCTGATCGCCGGGGTCGATCTCAGCCTGGAGTCCGACGAGGTGACCAACATCCTGATCGACCTGGTGCGCCGCGAGACCATGAACCAGTCGGTGCAGCTGGCCGGGCAACTGGTCGACGCCCTGTCGCACGAGACCCGGCTGCTGCGCAACAGCCACCGCTTCGCCGGGTTCGCGGTGCTCAAGGCGCCCGACGTGCCGTCGGTGCTGGTCGAACTCGGGTTCCTGTCCAACCGGCGCGACGAGCGGGCGTTGCGCGATCCCAAATACCGGTCCGAACTGGCCGACGCCCTCGCGCGCGGCATCGACGCCTATTTCCGCCGGGTGGAGGAAGCCAACCGGCGCTGAGCCCCGGCAGCATCCGGGCAACGACCGCCTCCCCCCGATCCTTCTTCCAAACGATTCCAGGCAACATCACCCCCTTGTCCACCGCGCGATCCGCCCGGGGGCCGCCTCCCCGCGCTTGCGGTCCGCGCCGCGCGGTCACATCAGCGGCGGCCCGTCCAGGTCGAGCGGCCGGCGGCTGCCGCGCCGGCGCCGCATTGTTCCCCCCGAATCGCCCCATTCGGGCCCCGCTTCCGCCACCCGGGCGGCGTTCACTGGTTCGCGAACCGCCTTCGGTGTCACGGAACAAAGGGGACCGTCATGACACGTTCCGCCATTCGCCCACTGGCCGTCGGCCGGCCGCGCGGTGTCCCGCCGCGCCTCCGGCGCGCCATCTCCCGTGCCCTCCTGGGGCTCCTGCTGGTCGTCCTGGCGGCCGTCGCGGCGCGTGCCGAGGCATCGGGCGGCCTGACCCTGCGTCCGATGTCCGACCCGCCCGACGGGGGTCCGTCCGTCGTCGCCCCGTCACGTCCGGCGCCGACCGTCGGCACCGAGATCGACATCCGCGTGACCGGGCCGGTCGCCCGCACCCGGGTGCGCCAGATGTTCCTCAATCCGGACGAGGTCTGGGTGGAGGGGATCTATGCGTTTCCGCTGCCCGAGGACGCGGCGGTCGATGTCCTGCGCATGCGGATCGGCGACCGCGTCGTCGAAGGCCTGGTGAAAGAGAAGGAGGCGGCGCGGCGCGGCTACGAGGCGGCGCGCCGCGCCGGACAGCGGGCCTCCCTGGTCTCCCAGGAGCGCCCCAACCTGTTCACCACCGAGATCGCCAACATCGCCCCGAAATCGGGCATCGCTGTGGAGATCGGCTTCCAGGAGCTGCTGCGCTGGGACGACGGCGCCTACGTGCTGCGCTTCCCCACCG
>JANQGL010000153.1 GCA_028277325.1 Magnetospira sp. | reverse complement strand
GCGCAGGCTTCCAGGGCGTCGATCAGGCGGTCGATCAGGGCCAGCGCCGCCGGCGCCCGGGCGACCAGGGCCTCCACCGCCGCCAACCGGCGGGCGCGCGCCAGGGCCGACTCCAGGGCCGGCGGACCCGCCGTGTCGCCGCCCCCCGCCGCCGGGCAGGCGGGTCCGGCGTCCGGGTCCGCGTCGCAGGTTCGGGCAGGGTGCGTGTCGGGGGTGCCTTTCGTCTCCGGGGTCGCCGAATCGGCGAGGTCGCGCGCGGCCGGGGACCGGCGGCGGCTCACCGGCCGTCCTTCCGCAAGTGCGGCGGCAACCGCGGTTCGCGGCCGGCCAGATCGGGGAACAGGTGGTCCACGTCGCCGCCCGACAGGACCGCGTCGAGGGCGTCCAGGGCGCGGTCGATATGGTCCGCCTCGTCGTCGGTCAGCACCTGCCGCGCGGTGTCCAGGTGGACCAGGACCCAACTCCCCTCCGGCGGCGGATCGAGCAGAAGCATCGAGATCCGGCGCTCTCCGCCGCGCCCGACGCAGAGCGCCCGGGAATCGTCCTCGTGGCGCAGGACCCGCATGGGAATGCCGATGCACATGGGGATCACTCCTCCCACCGGTCGTACGCGGCGTCGCCGGCGCGGTCGTAGCCGGACAGGTCGAGCCCGTTGCCCAGCAGGCCGTCCCGCCGCGGGTCAAGGGGCCGGTCGCGCTGCTCGGCGACCACGCCCCAGGACCGCAGCTCGGCCAGCGCCAGGTCGACCGCCGGGTCGATGCACTGGCGCACCGGCGGCGAGAGCGTGCCGCCCCAGGTTTCAAGATCGGCCGCGTGCACCCCGATCAGGGTCAGGCGGCGCGGGGACTTGCCCATCAGCAGGACCGCCGACAGCACGTCCTGGAACCCGGTCTGGTGCAGGCTCATCTTCTTGCAGCCGGTGAACCGCGGAACGTCCTCGCCACGCCATACCATCATCGCGCCCGGAGTGCGGCCGTAGTCCACCGCGTCGAACACCAGCAGGTTTTCGACCGCCGCCACGTATTGCACCAGATAGAGGCCCTGGGTGCCGCCGTCCATCACCCGCACGCGGCCGGGGAAGGCGTATCGCCGGTGCAGTTCCTCCACCGCCCGCACCCCGAACCCCTCGTCGGCCCACAGGATGTTGCCGATGCCCAGGATCAGGGTGCGATCCGACCGCGCGGCGTCAGTCATCGCGGTTGTCTTTGAACATGCGCTCGCCGGAGATCATGGTCGAGATCATCGATTGGCGGGACAGGATGTCGTCGTGCACGACCGCGTACACGTGCAGGATGGAATAGATCACGAAGCCCCACATCCCCAGGTGATGCCATGTGTGGACCGTCTGGCTGTTGGGAAAGATGTCGAACACCCAGCCGAACAGGGCGTACTGCCAGCTGTCGATGCCCGCCGCCTCGCCGTACATGGCGAAGCCGGTGATGATCATGAAGAACATGCCGAACATGAACAGCCAGAACATCATGAAATGGGCCAGCGGGTTGTGGCCGACGTACTTTTTCGGGTCCCTGCGCATGAAGGCATACCAGCTCGCCTCCCAGATCACGCCGTTCCAGTAGTCGCGGCGCCAGAACGGGAACACGAAAAGCTGGTGCGCGTGGTGATTGCCCACGAAGGCCCAGTAGATGCGGACCAGCCAGCCGATCGCGAGCACGTAACCGGTGGTGAAGTGGATGAAGCGGATGTAGCCGAACAGGAAGCTGTCGCTGGCCTCGCCGGGCACGCTCGGCGGCGGGCTGCCGATGAAGTAGCCGGTCACCGCGAGCACGGCGAGGGCGAGGGCGTTGATCCAGTGCCAGGCCCGGAGCGGGGCCTCGTAGACGTAGATCGACGTGCGGACCACCGGGGTGTCGTCGGCGGACGCGTCGTCGGCGTGGACGGTGCTGGCCGTATGGATGGGCATGGTCGGTCTCCCTGGTCCGTCTCGCTCAGCGCACGCTGACCGCGGTCATTTCCCGGCCGTCGGGGCTCATCACGTGGGTCGAGCAGGCGAGGCAGGGATCGAACGAATGGATGGTGCGCAGGATTTCCAAGGGCCGGTGCGGATCGGCCAGCGGGGTGTCCAGCAGCGCCGCCTCGAAGGCGCCGATGTTCCCCTGCGGATCGCGCGGCGAGCCGTTCCAGGTGGTCGGGACGACGCATTGATAGTTCTTGATCCGTCCGCCGGCGATCTCCACCCAGTGGCCCAGGGCGCCGCGCGGCGCCTCGGTGAAGCCGGCCCCGCGCGCGCCGTCCGGCCACTCCGACGGGTCCCACAGCTCGGTGTTGGCGGTCGCCGTGTCGCCGGCCTTGAGGCTGGCCATCAGCTTGTCGAAGAAATGCTTCAACTCGTGCGCCGTCCACTGGCACTCCAGGCCGCGCGCGGCGGTCCGCCCGAGGGCCGAGAACAGCGCCGAGACCGGGGCGTCCAGGTGCCGCAGGGTGGCCTCCACCGGCTCCTTGAACTCCGGCTTGCCCTGCGCGTAGCCGATCACCCAGCGGGCCAGGGGGCCCACCTCCATGGCGTGGCCGCGCCAGCGCGGCGCCTTGAGCCAGGAATACTTGGCGGATTCGTCCAGCTCCCGGATGTGGCTGGCGTCGCCCTTGGTGTTCGGACCGAGCGCGAAATCGGGCTCGGTCACCCCGTCGAACGGATGCAGGCCGCGCGTCTCGTCGTCGTAGCTGTACCAGGAATGGGCCACGAACTCCTGGATCTGCTCCGGGTCCTTGAGGTCCACCTCGTGGACGGTCGACAGGTCGCCGTCGACGATGGCGCCGCGCGGCATCCGCAGGCTGGCCGCCGAGTAGTCGTTGGCGTGTTCCGGGATGTCGCCGTAGGACAACAGGCTCCGCGACGCCAGGCCGCCGCCGTGCAGCCAGTCCTTGTAGAACGAGGCGATGGCCAGCAGGTCGGGGATGTAGACCTGCTCGATGAACGCCAGGCTGCGGTCGATGATCGACGAGACCAGATTCAGGCGCTCCATGTTGATCGCGCCGACCGCCCCGGTGCCGTCCAGGTTGATGGCGCAGGGCACGCCGCCGACCAGCCAGTTGGGGTGCGGGTTCTTGCCGCCGAAGATGGTGTGGATCTTGACGATCTCCTTCTGGAAATCGAGCGCCTCCAGATAGTGGGCGACCGCCATCAGGTTGGCCTCGGGCGGCAGTTTGTAGGCGGCGTGTCCCCAATAGGCGTTGCGGAACGGGCCGAGCTGTCCGGACTCCACGAACGCCTTCAGGCGTCCCTGAACGTCCCGGAAGTATCCGGGCGACGACAGCGGCCACCTGGAAATCGACTGGGCGAGCGCCGAGGTGGCCTTGGGGTCGGCGTTCAGCGCCGACACCACGTCCACCCAGTCGAGGGCGTGCAGGTGGTAGAAGTGCACCAGGTGGTCCTGCACGTACAGGGTGAGCTGCATGATGTTGCGGATGGTGTTGGCGTTCTCGGGGATGTCGATGCCCAGGGCATCCTCCACCGTGCGCACCGAGGTCAGCGCGTGGGTGCCGGTGCAGACGCCGCAGATGCGCTGGGTGAAGGCCCAGGCGTCGCGCGGGTCGCGTCCCTTGAGGATCAGTTCCAGGCCGCGCCACATGGTGCCGGTGGACACCGCGTTGCGGATGACGTTGTCGCCGTCGACGTTGACCTCCAGGCGCAGGTGCCCCTCGATCCGGGTCACCGGATCGACCACCACCCGGCGGCCGCCGGAGTCCAGAGTGAAGCCGTTGGGCGTGCTGATCGTCGCCATGTCGTGAAGTCCTCCTCAATCCCGGCGGCGCCGGCTTATTCGGTGTCGTGGTCTTTTTTCTCGGCGGCACGCTTGACGATGCTGACCGCGGCATGGGCCGCCACCGCGCCGCCGGCGACCGCGGCGACGGTCCCGCCGATGGTGTCGGCGTTGCCCTCGACCGGAAAGGCATTGATGTCGGACAGCCGGGCGTAGAACGGCCCGTTGTCCCAGAACGCGTCTTCCGAGCAGCCGATGCAGCCGTGGCCGGACTGGATCGGGAACGAGACCCCGTCGTTCCAGCGGACGGTCGAACAGGCGTTGTAGGTGGTCGGCCCCTTGCAGCCCATCTTGTAGAGACAGAAGCCCTTGCGGGCCCCGTCGTCGTCCCATTGCTCGACGAACTGGCCGGCGTCGAAATGCGGACGGCGGTAGCACTTGTCGTGGATGCGCTGCGAATAGAACATCTTCGGGCGACCCTGGCGGTCCAGCGCCGGCAGCCGGTCGAAGGTCAGGACGTAGGTCAGCACGCCGGTCATCACCTCGGCGATCGGCGGACAGCCCGGCACCTTGATGACCGGCTTGCCGGTGACGACCTTGTCGACCGGCGTCGCCTGGGTCGGATTGGGCCGCGCCGCCTGCACGCAGCCCCAGGATGCGCAGGAGCCCCAGGCCACCACGGCCATGGAGTCGGCCGCCATTTCGGTCAGCTTGTCGACGAACGGCCGCCCGCCGGGCAGGCAGTGGATGCCGCCGTCCTTGAGCGGCGGGTTGCCCTCGACGGCCAGGATGTAGCCGCCCTTGTGGGTGGTGCGCACCTGCTCGAGGATCTCTTCTGCCTGATGTCCGGCGGCGGCCATGATGGTGTCGTCGTAATCGAGCGAGATCATCGACAGGACCACGTCCTTGACCAGCGGATGGGCCGATCGGATGAAGCTTTCGGAACAGCAGGTGCATTCCAGGCCGTGCATCCAGATCACCGGAATGCGGGGCTTGGTCTCCATCGCGCTGGCGATCCTCGGTACGAACGCCGGGCCGAGACCGAGCGACGCCGCGGTCAGGCTGCAGAATCTCATGAAATTGCGGCGCGAGATCCCCTGGCGCCGAATCACGTCGTAGAAGCTCTCCGTTCCGGCTGGCATGTTCCCTCCCCAAACCATCGTGCGTCCGGTCCCGACAGGTGCGGCGACGTCAGTCGCTGCAAGCAATCATTCTAATGTGATCAAATTATCATAATCAAAGAACGCAGGGCGGGACGAAAAATATCTCATATATCTGTTAAATGTCATAATCACCTGCGTCTTCCCAACTATTCCTGCATACTTTTTTTTACACATAACACATTGAACGGCATTTTTCCCATTTTATTTTTTATAATGTTATATGATAATAAAAATGACGGCCTGCATTACTATAAAATGCCTACAAACGAGGCGCCTTATTGTTGAAAACGTGCGCATTTCAGGTTATGCAAAAAATATAATCAATACCCGCCCGCGCCCCGGACGGAGAACGGAGGCGTCCCGCGCCATCGCGCGGACCCGAAACGATCCTTCGAAGACCGACCGGCGGCGACGTCCGGCTCTATCCACTCCGGCTCTATCCACTAGAGTCCGCGCAGGAACGCGGGGCGCAGGCCGAGCTGTCCGCGTCGGGCGGAGTCAAGGGCGGCCAGCAGGCGGTCGCGGTCGCGCGGCAGGTTGCCGGCCAGGGCCAGCGCGTTGGAGGCGTGATTGGACCGGAAGATGAGCGGGCGCGGCGGATCGAGGGCGGCGATCAGGCGGGCCTGTTCGTCGAGGATGCCGGCGTCGTCCTGCGGTTCGAACGGATCGCCGAACTTGTCCAGGAAGCGCGCGACCACGGTCTCTTCCAGGTACAGCTGCAGGGTCGACAGGAAGGTCAGCGGCACCCGGTTGACCAGCGCCGCCGTGCCGTCGACGTGGTCTTCCCAGAAGGTCCGCCCGCCGAGCCCCAGGACCACCGTCGCCGAGACCCTCAGTCCCGCCGCATGGGCGCGCAGGAGGCCGCGCGCCATCGCCTGCGGGGTGGTGCCCTTGCGGACGCGGCGCAGGATGTCGGCCGAGCCGGATTCGATCCCCACGTAGAGCAGGCTCAGGCCGCCCGCCCGCAGGGCTTTCAGGTCGTCCTCGGTCTTGCGCAGCAGGTTGATCGGGGTCGCGTAGCAGGACACCCGGGCCAGGTTCGGCAGCCGCGCCCGCAGGTGACCGAGCAGCGCCAGCAGATGGTCCGCCGGCAGCGCCAGGGCGTCGCCGTCGGCCAGGAACACCCGGTGCGCCTGCGGCCGCATCGCCGCCAGGCGGTCGATGTCGCCCCGCACGGCGTCGAGCGGCCGCGCCAGATAGCGCTTGGCCTTGTACATGGAACAGAAGCTGCAGCCGTCGAACGAACAGCCGAGCGTCGCCTGGACGATCAGGTTGTCGCCCTCGCTGGGCGGCCGGTACAGCGGCATGTCATACAAAACGTCACCGAACATGTGGCGGTTTCCGTTTGACGGACCCTCGGCGGATCATAAACTGTCCGCGCCATGACCAGAACCGTTTCCAGCCTCCCCCTCGCCCTCGACGCCCCCGAACCGCTGCGCCGGCGGATCGGCGGCCGCGTCCCGGTCCTGTTCCTGGACTACGACGGCACCCTCACCCCCATCGTGGCGCGTCCCGAACTGGCGGTGATGGACGACCGCATGCGGGGGATCGTCCGCGACCTGGCCGGTCGTCTGCCGGTCGCCGTGGTCTCGGGGCGCGACCGCCCGGACGTCCGGGCGCTGGTCGGGCTGGACAACCTCTGGTACGCCGGCTCGCACGGGTTCGACATCGCCGGCCCCGACGGACGGGCCGTCGCGCTCGACCACGGCACCGACTTCGGCCCCCTGCTCGACCGCGTGAAGGCCGTCGTGGCGGAGCGGGTCGGCCCGCTGCCCGGCGCCCAGATCGAGCCCAAGGCGGCCTCGGTGGCGGTCCACTACCGCAACGCCGACGCCGAGGGCGCGGCCGCCGTCAGGCGGGTGGTCGACGACCTCCTGGCGGCGCACGACGACCTCAAGGTGACCCCCGGCAAGATGGTGTTCGAGCTGCAGCCCAACATCGACTGGGACAAGGGCAAGGCGGTGCTGCACCTGCTCGACGTGCTGGGGCTCGGCGACGACCGCCACCTGCCGGTCTATTTCGGCGACGACATCACCGACGAGCACGCCTTCCGGGC
>JANQGL010000143.1 GCA_028277325.1 Magnetospira sp. | reverse complement strand
CGTGGTGACCATGAACCGCGACCGCTACACGGCCCTGCCCGACGATCTCAAGGCGGTGATCGACGCCAACACCGGCCCCGCCTGGGCGCGGCTCGCCGGGGAGGTCTACGACGACCTGGACGTGGTCGGCCGTGCCCAGGCGGTGGACGCCGGCCATCGGATTCACCGCGCCGAGGGGGGCGTCGCCAACCCGGACTGGGCGGCCGCCATCGCGCCGATCCCCGAGGCCTACGTCGGCGACCTGGAGGCGCGCGGCCTGCCGGGCCGCGCCGTCTACCGGCGGGCGCGCCAACTGGCCGACGCGTGCCGGTGAGCGGAACCGCCGCATCGACGCCCTGGCGCCGCCTGCGCGGGGCGGTCGATCGCCTGGCCCACCTGCTGTTCCTGGTGAGCGGCGGCGTGCTGGTGGCGATGATCGTCACGGTGCTCGCCGACATCGCGTCCCGGTCGCTGTTCGGCCTCACCGGCGGCGCGCTGGACGTGACTTTCCGGGGCGGCGTGGAACTGACCCGGTACGGCCTGCTGTTCGCGGTCCTGTTCGCCATGCCGCACGCGGTGGACCGCGGCCAAGTGGTCGTCGACCTGTTCGCGCAGCGCCTGGGAGCGCGCGCCAGGCGGCTGTTCGAGGGGCTTTACGGGCTGGCCTTCGGCCTGTTCGGGGTGGCCATGGCGGTCCATTTCCGGGATGCGGTCGGGCGCGACCTGGCGAGCGGCGAGACCACCCAGGACCTGATGGTCCCGATGGTCTTTCTGCACGCCACCGCGCTGTTCGCCGGCGCCGCGCTCGCCCTGCGCGGCCTGCTGGTCGGGCTCGACCCGATCCTCGGACCCGGACGCCGCACGTGACGACCCAGGAAATCGGCCTCCTGTGCATTGCCGGCATGCTGGCCCTGATCGCGCTGCGGGCCCCCATCGCGCTGGCCATGGGGCTGACCGGGTTCGTCGGCTTCGGGCTGATCGTCAGCTTCGACGCCGCCCTGTCGCTGCTCGGCAGCGGCCCCTTCCAGACCCTGTCGACGCACGGCTTCACGGCGATCCCGATGTTCATCCTGATGGGGGTGCTGGCCTCCAAGGCCCGGATGTCGAGCGAGCTGTTTTCCGGCGCCCGCACCCTGTTCGGCGCCTGGCCGGGCGGCATGGCGCTGGCCGCCGTCACCTCCTGCGGCGCGTTCTCGGCGATCTCCGGCTCGTCGCTGGCCACCGCCGCCGCGATGTCCAAGGTGGCGCTTCCGGACATGCGCCGCCACGGCTACGCGCCGTCGCTGGCCGCCGGCACCCTGGCCGCCGGGGGCACCCTGGGGATCATGATCCCGCCGTCCATCGCCCTGCTGCTCTACGCCCTGATCACCGAACAGTCGGCCGGCGACATGTTCATCGCCGGCCTGCTGCCGGGCCTGCTCGGGCTTCTGCTCTACGGCCTCACCATCGCCGCGCTGGTGACCCTCAAGCCGCACATCGCGCGGCCGGGGCCGCCGACCCCCTGGGTCGACAAGCTGCGCGGCCTCAAGGGCCTGATGCCGTTCGGCGGGGTGTTCGGGCTGATCATCGGCGGCATCTACGGCGGCCTGTTCACCCCCACCGAGGCGGCCGCGGTGGGCGTCTTCGGCACCTTCCTGATCGCCCGGGCGCGCGGCCTCACCTGGCGACAGGCCGGCGAGGCGCTGACCGAGACCCTGCTGGTCAGCGCGATGATCTTCTTCATGATCGTCGGCGCCGACCTGTTCGGCACCTTCCTGTCGGTGTCGCGCATCTCGTTCGCGCTGACCGACTACGTGGCGAGCCTGGACCTGACGCCGCTGGCGGTGCTGGCCTGCGTGCTGCTGCTCTACGTGGTCCTCGGCTGCGTGATGGACTCCATCGCCATGCTGCTGCTGACCGTGCCGGTGGTCTACCCGGTGATCCTGGCCGCCGGGTTCGACCCGGTATGGTTCGGGGTGGTCACCGTGATCACGGTGGAGATGGGACTCATCACCCCGCCGGTCGGGATGAACGTGTTCGTGCTCAAGACCATGGCCCCCGACATCCCGATCCAGTCCATCTTCAAGGGCGTGCTTCCCTTCGTGCTGTCCGACGTGATCCGCCTCGCCCTGCTGGTCGCGGTGCCGGGGATCGCGCTGGCGTTGCTGTGACGGTTGCCCGGGCGCGGCAAGCCGTGATGCGGTTTGCAATCTTACACTGCGAACATGTATCATTCGCGGAATCGAGCCCGACCACCGGACAGGACACGCGCATGGGCACCCACTCACCCGTCGGCGATCCGGAATCCCGCTGCCCCAACGCCACGCCGTTCGACCATACGTTCGGCCAGGACACGCGGCGCCCGCAGGAAATCCGCATGCTGGCGATCACCGGCCTGACCCTGGCCGTGATGGCCATCGAGGTGACGGCCGGCTGGCTGACCGGCTCCATGGCCCTGCTCACCGACGGCGTGCACATGGGCACCCACGCCCTGGCCCTCGGACTCGCCTCGGCGGCCTACATGTTCGGGCGCCGCCATGCCCATGACCGCAGCTTCAGCTTCGGAACCGGCAAGGCGGGCGAGTTGGCCGGATTCGCCAGCGCCCTGATCCTGGTCCTGTCGGCCTTCGCCCTAATCGGCGAATCGGTGTCGCGGCTGCTGACCCCGCAACCGATCGCCTATCTGGAGGCGCTGCTGGTGGCGACCGCCGGATTGGTCGTCAACGTGGTCTCGGCCGTCGGCCTGACCGGTGGACACGGCCATCATCACCCCCACGCGAACGACCACGGCAACGCCGACCGTCATCGGCCCGGCCATGCCCACGACAACAACCTGCGGGCCGCCCTAGTTCACGTGATCACCGACGCCATCACCTCGCTCGGCGCCATCGTCGCCCTGCTGGCGGCCTGGCGATTCGGCTGGGCTTGGCTGGACCCGGCGGTGGCGGTCCTCGCCGCCGTGGTGATCCTGGCTTGGGGATACGGTTTGCTGCGCGATACCGGCCGCGTCCTGCTCGACATGGAGGCGCCCGACGAACGGCGCGAGTCCGTGCGCGCCAAGCTGGAGAGCGACGGCACCAGCATCGTGACCGACCTGCACATCTGGTCGATCGGGCCCGGCGTCTGGACCCTGGTCGCCTCGGTCACCGCGCACGCCGACCGCACGCCCGACGACTACAAGGCGCTGCTGGCCGACGATCCGCACATCCATCACCCGATCATCGAAATCCGGCCTTGCGTCGATTGCGCCTGGGCCCGCTGATCACCCCAAGCAATCGTTTGCCTCGCGCCGGGCCGGCGTGTAAAAGGCCCCAAAACATCGGGACGCCGTGAATGACCCTGCCCGCCGAGCCCGCCGCGCCGCGCCTGTCCGTCGTGGTGCCGGTGCACAACGAGGAAGACAACCTGGCGCCGCTGATCGACGAAATCCGCGCCGCGCTGGGCGACCGGATCGCCTACGAGATCGTCTACGTGGACGACGGATCGACCGACGCCACGCCCGGGCGTCTGCGCCACCTGATGGCCGAGGTGCCGGAGTTGCGGGTGCTGCGCCACGCCGCCTGCTGCGGCCAGAGCGCCGCCGTGGCGAGCGGCGTCAGGGCGGCGCGCGGCCGGCTCATCGCCACCCTGGACGGCGACGGCCAGAACGACCCGGCCGACATCCCGGCCCTGCTGGGAACCCTGGAGGCGGCGGCCGAGCCGGACCTGCTGCTGGTCGCCGGCTGGCGCCGCAAACGCCGCGATTCCTCCGCCAAGCGGTTCTCCAGCCGGTTCGCCAACCGGCTGAGGTCGCGCCTGCTGGGCGACGGCACCCCGGACACCGGCTGCGGACTCAAGCTGTTCACCCGCGACGCCTTCCTCGACATGCCCCGCTTCGACCATGGCCATCGCGCCCATCCTGATCATGGGTTGGTTCAGCCAGAAGCAACTGGTGCGCGGATTGACGTTCGGCGCCGT